>JAFPDR010000077.1 GCA_017389885.1 Kiritimatiellia bacterium | reverse complement strand
GCCGCGATCGGGGCGGAGCCGAGGCCCGCCTCGTTCGAGAAGATTCCGCGCGCGATGCCCTTCTGCATCGCGATGAAGATCGTGCCGACCATGCCGCCGGTGAAGGCGGACGGATTGAACGCCGCGCGGACGATGAGCTCGATCGCCGAGGTCACCTTCGAGAGGTTCCCGAAGAGGAGGAGGATTATTATGACGAGGTAGAAGACCGCCATGAAGGGAACGACCACCGTCGAGACCTTCGCGATGCGCTGGAGTCCGCCGATGACCACAAGCCCGACGCACACCGTCACTATGACGCCCGCAATGACGACAGGGGTCGAGTAGGTCGTGCCGAAGAGCTGGATTCCCGTCGCCATGTCCGCCGGATTGAAGCCGGGGTCGAAGAAGCGCTGCACGGCGGACGTGATGCCGTGGATCTGCGTGATGGTGCCGATGCCCATGATGCCTGCCGTCACGCCGAAGAACGCGAAGAGGACGGCGAGCCACTTCCACTTGGAGCCGAGGCCCTTCTCGATGTAGTAGAACGGACCGCCCAGGACGCGTCCGTCGGGCGTTATCTCGCGGTACTTGACTGCGAGCAGACCCTCGGCGTACTTCGTCGCCATGCCGAAGAACGCGGCGACCTCCATCCAGAACAGCGCGCCGGGTCCGCCCGTGCCGATCGCCGTCGCGACGCCGACGATGTTGCCCGTCCCGATCGTAGCGGAGAGCGCGGTGCAGAGGGCGCCGAACTGGCTCACCTCGCCGTGAGCGCCCTTCCCCTCCTCTCCGGCGAACATGATGCGGAACGCCTCGCGGAGGTTGAAGAGGTGGGTGAAGCGGAGGATGCAGGTGAGGAGGAGCCCTGTGACGAGGATCGCCGCGATGAGCGGAACGCCCCAGACGTAGCCGTCGATCTTGTCCACAAGCGCGGTGAAGCTCGCGAGCCAGTCGCTCGTCGCCTCAACTGTCTGCGCCACCTGCGCCGTCTGCGCCGCCTCCGGTTCTGCCGCGATGACCTTGAGGGCCGTGGTCGCGGTCGAAACGATGTTCGTCATTGTATGTCCTTTCCTGTTGGAGAAATCAGAGCTTGCTCTGCGCGTCGGCTATCGCCTTGCATACTGCGCGCGAGGTGATGGTCGCGGACGTGATGGCCTCGATGTCGCCTCCGTCCTTCTTCACCTTGAGCGCAGAGCCGTCCTTGCCGGAGAACTGGCCGGAGAACTCGGGCGTCTTGAGCTTCATGCCGAGGCCGGGGGTCTCCGAGGCCTGGAGGACCTTGTAGGAGATGACGGTCTTCTTGTCCTTCTTGAAGCCGACCATAAGCACGATGTCTCCGCCGTAGCCCTCGCCGGAGCGTCCCTCCGCGGTATACCCCTCCTCGCCGCACAGCACGGCCGCCTTCGCCGCCTCGCGCGCCTTCTCGGCCGTCGCCGCGATCGGCTCCGCCGTTATAGAGTTGACGTAGGCGAGCACCGCGGCGCATGCGCCGCTTATGGCCGTCAGGCTCACGAGCAGTCCAAGCATCTTCTTCATTGCAATTTCACTCCAATCTGTTGAGGATTGGCATATTTTACCATATTTCTGCCTCGAATTGCTACCCCAAACGCAAATTCGCGGACGCTGCGCCAAAAACGGACGGGCGAAAAGACGACAAGGGCGGCAAAAGAAAGACCGCCGCCCCGAAGGACGGCGATCTGCGCTGCGGAATCGGAATCCCGGATCAGAAGCGGTAGGTGAGCGTGCAGCCCGCCGCGTGGGAGAGCCCGTGGCGGCACTCCATGCGGTAGTTGCGTCCGAGGCCGTCCTTCATGTGCATTCCCTTCGCGCCCATCACGACGATTCCGTAGGTGACGTCGATCTGGAGGTTCTGCGTCATGCGCCAGCTGATGCCGCCGCTGAAGATCTGGCGGTCGCCGGGAGGAAGCATCGTGGACTGCTGGTCGTACGAGCAGACGTTCGAGTCGTACACGTAGGAGACGACGGCCGTCCAGTCCTCCGCGAAGTCCCAGGACGGCGCGATGCCGACGCGCCAGCTGTCCTTCCAGCGGAGCTTAGTCGTCTTGTCGCCCTGCGAGGCGGGGAGCTTGAAGTCGATGCGGTCGAGCTCGGACCAGTCGGTCCAGGAGACCATCGCGCCGAGATGCCAGTCGTCGGTGATGTCCCAGTTCACGCCGGCGGCGATTGACTGCGGGACGTCGAGGTTCGCGGACGCCGCGCCGCCAAGCACGTAGCCGGGCATGCGGAGGTTGGAGTGCCCCTTCACGCGCGTGTCGATCTTGGACTTGTAGACCGCGCCGACGGAGAGGTTGTCGAGGATCTTGTAGCGCGTGCCGAGCTGGAAGCCGCAGGAGGAGAGCCCGTTGTTTCCGTGCAGGTGGTTGCGGATGTACCCGTACTGCGGATTGACGTCATTGAGGTACGCCATCGGATAGGAGTACTGCTCGAAGTCGAAGAAGAGCAGCCTGGCGCCGCCGCCGATCGACCAGTCGTCCGTGATGCGGTAGGAGACGTTCGGCGTGATGACGAAGCCCTCGATCGTCGTCTGCTTCGAGCTCCACGTCATCTTGTTGCTGTGCGAATAGCGCGTGCCCAGCCCGTACTCGGGCGAAACGCCGAGGCCGAACGTAAAGCCCCACAGCGCCGGCGCGACGAGCTGAGCATGCGGCAGCACGAAGAACCCGGGGTCGAGCGGATCGCACTTGAACGTCCTGCCGTCGCGCGTGACCCTGATGCGTCCGCGCGGATGCTCGGTGACGAAGCCGACCTGCACCGTGAGGTTCGTGATGTCGTCCAGGGTCGCGGGGTTGATGGAGTTGGCCGAGCCGTCGAGTCCCTTGCCGATCAAGGCGCCGCCGTACGACGTGCCGATGGCCGTGGGCTCGTAAAGTCCGAAGCCGGACGAAAACGCCGACATGGATGCGACAACAGCTGCAGTCAGTGCAAGAATCTTTTTCATTTGCTTTTTTGTTCCTTTTATGACTTAAAACATTGTGACATTATATGCTTTTTTGTCGCAAGTGTCAATAGGGTGAGGCGAAGAAAAAATATAAATGCAGAAAAACTGCTAAGAACAGGGTTTTATGGGGATTTTGATGGTTGCCTCGCAGGGACTCGAACCCCAACAAGCAGAATCAGAATCTGCGGTGCTACCATTACACCACGAGGCAATCGCCTTGCTTTTCAGATTGGCGGGGTCGACGGGGCTCGAACCCGCAACCCCCGGATCGACAGTCCAGTGCGCTAACCAATTGCGCCACAACCCCGTTGCTCCGAAAAGTGATTGATAGTATATCATATTCCCCTCGCACCGCGCAAGGGGGTATTTTAAGTTTTTTTCGCCGCTATGCAATCGCGGCGCGGGCGGCCGCGAGATCGGCGAATTCGCCGCCGGCGATCATCTGGACGATCAGGTTGCCGATGGCCGTGCCCTCGACGGGTCCGGCGAAGACCTCGAGCCCCGTCGCCTCGGCGGTGAGCGCGTTCAGGTACTTGTCCTGACAGCCTCCGCCGACGATGTTGATGGAGGTGTAGACCTTGCCCGTGATGTCCGAGAGGTTCCTTATCGCGTTCGCGTAGCACTCCGCGAGCGAGAGGTACACGCACTGCATGAGCTCGCCGACGGTGCGCGGGGGCTTGCCGGACTCCCCGGCGGCCTTCATCACCTCGCCGATCATCGACTCGGGGTTGAGGAACCTGCCGTCGTTTACGTCGACCGTCACGTTGTAGGCGATTCCGCGCGCGACCATCGAGAGGTCGCCGAACGAATACTCGCGGCCCTTCTCGTAGTCCGCCAGCAGCGCGAGCGCCTCCTTCGTCGCGTCCGCGCCCTTGCCCTCGACGTACTCCACGCCGTTCAGCTCGCGGCGGATAGACTGGATCATCCACAGGCCCATGATGTTCTTGAGGTAGCGGAAGCGCCCCCACGCGCCGCCCTCGTTCGTGAAGTTCGCGAGGCACGACGCCTTCGTGGTGATCGGCTTCTCGTTCTCTACGCCGAGGAGCGACCAGGTCCCGGACGAGAGATACACCGCGCGGTCGTCGCGCGCGGGGACGGCGAGGTAAGCCGAGCCCGTGTCGTGCATCGCGGGAAGCACCACCTTCACGCCCCTGTACTCCCCGACCGTCGCGCCGGGCATCTCGAGCTTCCCGAAGATGCGCTTCGGAAGCCCCAGCCTCTCGATGAGGTCGAAGTCCCAGTCCATCTTCGCCGCGTTCAGCAGCGACGTCGTGGAGGAGTCGGTGTACTCGTGTACTATGTTGCCCGTAAGCCTGTAGTTGAGGTACTCCGGCACCATAAGGAACCGCGCAGCCCTCTCGAGCTGCTCCGGATGCTCCTTCTTGAGCGCCCAGAGCTGGTAGATCGTGTTGAACGGCGCCTTCTGGATTCCGCACCGCGCGTAGAGGTCCTGGAAAGACATCACCTGCGACTCGATCTCCGCGTCCGCCCCCTTCGTGCGCGCGTCGCGGTACGCGACGGAGTCGCAGCACAGCTCGCCCTTCTCGTCGAGAAGCACGAAGTCGACGCCCCAGGTGTCGATGCCGATGGACTCCACCGGACCCTTCGCGAGCGCGGCGTCGATTCCGGCCTTCACGGACTCCACGAGCTTCTCGATGTCCCAGCAGTCGTGACCGTTCTTCCGCACCTGCCCGTTGACGAAGCGGTACACCTCCTCCAGAACGATCTTGCCGTGCCTGACCGTTCCGAGAATGTGGCGCCCCGAACTCGCGCCGATGTCGATTGCAAGATAGTTCTTCATCTCTTTAAGCCTCCGTTAACGGATATTATATCATTTTT
>JAFPDR010000076.1 GCA_017389885.1 Kiritimatiellia bacterium | reverse complement strand
CGCCACGAGCGGGGCGGCGAGGCGCTGCAGCTCGATGCGCGCGATCTTGTACTCGCGCGTGTCGTGCGGCTGGCCGAGGCCCTTGAACATGTCGCCGAGGCGGCGGAAGAACCCGCGCTCCTCGTACTTCTTCGCGATCTCGTCGAGGTCGATTCCCTCCTCGATGATTTCCTCTGCGGCTGCGTTTTCCATGGATTTTGCCTTTCTCGTTGCGGCGATGCATCACGCCGCAAAGTAAAGGCGCACCTGTTTCCGATTTTCCGCAGAAATTTTATTATTTTTATAAGTTGCATAAAAATGCAATAGACGCACAGAAAGTGGCGCTTTTGAAAGCAAATGGGATCAGATATCGACCATGACGGGCACGTCCTTGGACTTGTCCATCGCCTTCGCGCCCGCCACGTTCTCCCCTTCTTCGTCCGCGCCCGCCTTTACGGACGTCGTCGGGAGGTAGCGGTAGTACACCATCAGCTGGAGCGCAGTGAGGCAGGTGTCCATGTACGGACGCGACGTGTGGGCGTCCTTGTTCTCGTAGTAGCCCTGGCTGTGTTCCTTGCCGGTGAGGTCGGCCACTTTTTCGTCGAGGTCGATGATCGACGCCGGGTAGAGCTTCTTCATCGCGGCGTTCCACTGCTCCCATGTTGCCACGTCGTTCTTGAGCGCACCCGCCTTCATGCCCGCCTGGTACTTGCACTGCGTCGCGTAGTAGCAGTAGTACTGCGGACAGGACCCGGGGCTCTTAGCGGCCATCGCGGACGCGTCGAACGACGGCTTCCACTCGCGCATCACCTCGAGCGCGTTGAGCGCCTCCGGCTCCGAGCCGCGTCCGAGCAGCTGCATCGCGAGAGTCCCAACGCCCGCGAGGCCGGTGTTGCCTCCGTTGTTGCCGTTCGTTGGCGTGTACGTGAAGCCGCCGGACTTCGAGTAGCTGCGCTTCTTGAGGCAGTTGACCGCCTTGTTGATCGCCGTCTGCAGCCCCTCCGGGTTGAGGCCCGCCATCTTGCCGGCCTTGAGCGCCTGTATCGCCCATCCCGCGAACGAGAGGTCGTCGCGCGTCGAGTTCCTGTTCACCTTGTAGTCCCATCCGCCAGTCGCGGACTGGTTCTCGACGATGCGGTACAGGCAGGTCTGCGCCGCCTCCCTGCAGTTCGGGTTCTTCGTCATGCCGTACGCCTCGCAGAGCGCGTATGTGCCGATCAGGAAGCTGTACTCGTTCGCGTCCGTCCCGTGGAAATGCGGAACGTTGTCCTTGTCCGTGTAGAGCGAGCCGATGAGGAAGTCGATGCCCTGCTGCACGGTCGGGCCGAAGTCGTCCTTGTACTTAGACAGACTCCCGGGATACTCTCCGTGCGCAAGGTACGTGAGGACTGCGAGCGCGGTGTTCGCGACCCTGTTCTGCTTGCCCCAGCTGCCGTCCGTGTTCTGCTGCGCCTTGAGCCACCAGAGCACCTTCATGACCGCCCCCTCTGTGTTCGGATCACCTCCGCCCTTCTGGGTCCCGTCCGTTAAGCGGCCAATCGTGCCGGGGGTCCTTCCGCCTGCGACGGAAGGCATCTTCACGACCGACTTGATTATCGCGACCGTATCCATTTCCGCCGGCTTCACGGACACGTCGGTGTCGGGCATTGGCTTCGGCGCAGGAGGGAGTTCCGTCGGCTTGGCGAACGTCGGCATGTCGACGGTGATTTCCACGTTTGGATCCAGCGGCGGGTCGTCGTAGGTGGGCGGCTCCGGCGGATCCTCTATCACCGTAGGAGGATCTTCTATCTGAGGTATGTCGGCGATCGGATCGACCATGCGCGGCCTGGACGACACTGCCGTCACCACGCACAGCACGACGCCGAAGAGCAGGGGGACAACGATCGCGACGAGCGGCGCCGCGAGGCGCTGCAGCTCGATGCGGGCGATCTTGTATTCGCGCGTGTCGCGCGGCTGGCCGAGGCCTCTGAACATGTCGCCGAGTCGGCGGAAGAATCCGCGCGTCTCGTACTTCTTCGCCATCTCGTCGAGGTCGATCCCCTCTTCGAGGAATTTCTCTGCGGCTTTGTCTTCCATGGGTGCCCTTCACTTTCCGGCGATTCCCTCGCCAAACAGTAAAGGCGCACCTGCGGCGCGTTTTCCGCGGGAAACGACTTCCTACAGCGATTCCAGCGCCTTCACGATCTCGGCCGGCTCGGCCATGCGTCCGAGTCCGCTCGTCCCGCACGCGAGCTCACCGTATCCGGGAGCGACGACCTTGACGCCGCGGCGCTCGAGCTCGGAGATGTTCTCCTTCGTGACGGCGTTCTCCCACATTCCGTCGTTCATCGCAGGGGCGATCGCGACGGGCGCGCGCGTGGCGAGGATCGTCGAAGTGAGGAGGTTGTCCGCGAGGCCGTAGCGCATCTTCGCGATCGTGTTCGCCGTCGCGGGCGCGACTACGACGAGGTCGGAGTCCGCGAGCGAGATGTGCTCGGGGCGCCATTCCATCGGACGCTTGAACTCCTCGACGTAGACGGGGTTTCTGGAAAGCGTCTGGAAGGTGAGCGGCGAGACGAACTCCGTCGCGGCGGGCGTCATCACGACGCGCACTTCGTCGCCGGCCTTCACGAAAAGCCTGACGAGCTCGGCGGCCTTGTATGCCGCTATCGATCCGGTGACGCCAAGAAGTATTCTGCGGTTCATCGTTGTTTGTCCTCCGTGGTTCATTAGGGCAGGTCCCTGCAGACGTGGGGAATTGAGCCTACCAGTCGCGCTCGTTCGGAGGGAGCGGCGCCTTGCGCATGCGCGCCTTCTTCTCCGCCTCGTGTTCGTCGCTGCGCTCCTGCGCCTTCTTCAGAACGGCTTCTATCTCCTG
>JAFPDR010000075.1 GCA_017389885.1 Kiritimatiellia bacterium | reverse complement strand
GTCTTCGCGAGTATCGACGCGGCGGCGATGAGGAGCGACTTCGCGTCGCCCTTCACGACGCTGCGCGCCTGCGGGAGCGTCTTCACGGGAAGTCCGTCGACGAGTATGTGCTCCGCGCCCACCGCGTCCGCCGCGCGGCGCATCGCGAGGTGCGTCGCGTTGAGGATGTTGAGCTCGTCGATCTCGGCGGGGCTCGCGCTCGCGACGGCCCACCTGCAGCCGCTCGTCGCCTTGATCGTCTCCGCGAGGCGCTCGCGCTTCCTCTCGGAGAGCTTCTTCGAGTCGTTGATCTCGCTCCACTCGCCGGCGAGGAGCCGTTCGGCGAGGGCGAGCGGAACGGACACCGCCGCGGCGTACACGCCGCCGACGAGCGGACCTCGCCCCGCCTCGTCGATCCCCATCACGGGGTCGCCGAGCTCGCGCTCAAGTTCTATCGTGACCGCCATCTGCCGGTGCCTTGCCTTCGCCGTCTAAAACGAAAGCGCGGCGAATGTGCCGCGCTTCCATTTCATTGGCATCGAGGGACGCTCGATTACCAGCGGCTCTCGCGGCGGGGACCGCGGTCACCGCCTCCGAATCCGCCGCGCCCGCCGTATCCACCGCGGCCGCCGCCGAATCCGCCGCGACGCTCTTCGCGGGGCTTGGGCTGCGACTCGTTCACGCGGAGCGTGCGTCCGTCGAGTTCGTGTCCGTTGAGGGCATCGATCGCGGCCTGCGCCTGTGCGGCGTCGGGCATCGTGACGAAGCCGAATCCCTTGCTGCGCCCGGTCATGCGATCGGTCACAACACGTCCAGCGGTAACTTCGCCGTATTGCGCGAACGCCGCCTTGAGACCTTCGTCGGTGGTCGCGTACGCGAGGTTACCAACATAGATTTCCATCTTGCTTCTTTCCTTCTTGTGTAACATGCCCGTCCGCGAAGACACCCGCCTTCCACGTTCAAGCGGAGTAATTCTATCAATTTTGCTTGTGCCAAGTCAACGACATTCGTCATGTTTTTTTCGCCGTCAGAGCAGACCCTCGAGCTCCTCGAGGTCGGCGGACGAGAGGTCGGGCTTCGAGAGGAAGCCGAGATTCTCCTCGAGCTGGCCCACGCGGCTGGCGCCGATGAGGACGGAAGTGACGCGCGGATCGCGCAGATTCCACTTGAGGGCGAGCTCGGAGAGCGTGAGTCCGCGGGCCTTCGCGAAGGCGTCGAGCCTCAGGAGCTGCGCGCGCCTCTCGGGCGTGATGTCGGAGGACTTGAGGAAGACGTTCTTCGCCGCGCGGCTGTCGGACGGTATGCCCGCGAGGTAGCGCGACGTGAGAAGCCCCTGCGCGAGCGGCGAGAAGCAGATGCCTCCCGCGCCGACCTCCTCGAGCGCGTCGAGGAGTCCGTCCCCCTCGATGCCGCGCGTGAACATGTTGTACCTGAACTGGTGGATGAGGAGCGGCGTGCCGTTGCGCGCGAGGATCTCCGCGGCCGCGCGCGTCTGCGCGGCGGAGTACTTCGAGATGCCGACGTAGAGCGCCTTGCCCGAGCGGACGATGTCCGAGAGCGCGCCCATCGTCTCCTCGAGCGGCGTCTCCGGGTCCGGACGGTGCGAGTAGAAGATGTCGACGTAGTCGAGCTTCATCCGCCTCAGGCTCTGGTCGAGGCTCGCCATCAGCGACTTGCGCGAGCCCCAGTCGCCGTACGGACCCGGCCACATGAGGTGCCCGGCCTTGGTGGTGACTATCAGCTCGTCGCGGTGCCCCTTCAGCTCCGTGGCGAGGAGACGCCCGAAGTTCTCCTCGGCGGAGCCGGGCTCGGGCCCGTAGTTGTTCGCGAGGTCGAAGTGCGTCACCCCGAGGTCGAACGCGCGCGTCACGAGACGGCCCATGTTCGCGAAGTCGTCGTACGTGCCGAAGTTGTGCCACAGTCCGAACGCGACGCGCGAGAGCCTTAGTCCGCTCCGCCCGCACCGCGCATACGGCATCCTTTCATATCTATCCATGCTCAGTTTCCCCTTCCTCTCTCCGTGATGCGGAAATTATAGCGTTTTTCAGCCGAGGAGGCACTCCGCGACGGCGGAGTCGATAGCCTCGGGAATCATTATCGGCAGCGCGTGCTCCGCGCCCGGCACCATGTCGACGCGCGAGCCCGGGAAGACGGACTCGAGGAACTTCGCGTTCTCCGGGCGGACGATTCCGTCGCGCTCGCTCTGGAATATCCGCACCGGGCACTTCAGGCGTCCGCTCGCCATCAGGTCTATGAGCGGAAGCCTCAGGTCCGTCTCTCGCAGGTAGACGAGCCCGCGAGCGAGGTTCTCCTCGCTGTCGGTCATGTAGGGGTTCGGCTTGCCCTCGGGTATCCCGAAGAATCCCTCGCCCTTCGTCATCTTGAGGCCCATCTCGAGCGCGGCGAGGCGGCGCTCGGACATTCCGTTCCAGTTCGGCGCCTTCATCATGCGCGCCGTCGCCGCGACGAGGACGAGTCCGCGGATCTTCTCGGGGTACTTCAGCGCAAGCCTCAGCGCGCCGCTTCCGCCCATGGACCAACCGACGAGCACCGCTCCGTCCGGCGCCGCCTCGAGCGCGCGCTCCGGTTCGCCGTCGAGCTGCTCGACGTATCCGAACACGCGCTCGCGCGGGAACATGCACAGGTCCCACGCGTGCGGACTCGCCGCCCATCCGTTCAGAACGAAAACAGGCATGGCGCGGCAGCCGTCATTCCCTGGGTTCGGCGTCGCCTTCGGACGGCGCGGGCGCCTCGGAATTCTCCGCAGGCGGCTCCGCAACGCCTTCGGCGGGAGCGGCGGGCTGATCGACGCCATCAGAAACCGGAGCCTTCTCGGCCTCCTCCTCGCCTTCGCAGACGGAGACGGAGACGAGCGTCGCGCCCTCGGAGAGCCTCACGAGCTTGACGCCCTGCGCCATGCGTCCCTGGACGCTGAAGTCGGAGACTGCGCTGCGCACCATCTGCTGGTCGCTCGTGATGGAGATCACGCTCTCGTCGTCCGAAACAGCGTGCGCCGCCACGACGGCGCCGTTGCGGTCCGCGCCCTTGATGCCGATCATGCCCTGTCCGCCGCGTCCGTGGCGCGTGAAGTCCTTGAACTCGCAGCGCTTGCCGTATCCGTTCGCCGTCGCGATGAAGAGCGTCTTCGCGTCGTCGACGGCATCGAGCGAAACGACGCGGTCTCCGTCGAGGAGGCGCACGCCCCTCACGCCCGTCGCGGTGCGGCCCATGCGCCTGACGTCGGTCGCGGCGAAGCGCATGGCGCGTCCGTTCTTCGTGAGCATGATGACGTCGTCGTCGGGCTTCACGAGCCTGACGTCGACGAGCGAGTCGCCCTCCTCGATGTTGATGGCGCGGATTCCGGCCTTGTTGACGTTCTTGAAGTCGCCGAGGAGCGTCTTCTTGACCGTTCCGTTGACGGTCGCGAAGAAGACGTCTATGTCTCCCTCGAAGGAGCGGATCGGCAGGAGGTTGAGGACCTGCTCGCCCTCCTGGAGGTTGAGGAGGTTGATGAGCGGACGACCGAAGCTCGTCCGGGGCGCCTCCGGGATCTGGTACGCGTCCTTGAGGAATAGCCTGCCGGTGTTCGTGAAGAACATGAGCGAGTCGTGCGTCTGCGCGACGAAGACGAGGCGGATGAAGTCCTCCTCCTTGACCTGCGCGCCGCGGACGCCGTGCCCGCCGCGCTTCTGCTCGCGGTACTCGGTGAGCGGCACGCGCTTGACGTAGCCGCGGTTGGAGAGCGTGATCACGCACGGGGCGTCGGGGATGAGGTCCTTCATCGAGACCTCGTTCTCGTCCGCCACGATCTCGGTGCGGCGCTTCGAGTCCTCCTTCGTGCAGTACTTCGCCTTGAGCTCGGCGAGGTCGTCGCGGATTATCGCGTAGACCTTCTCGGGGTCGGCGAGGATCGCCTCGAGCTCGGCGATGGTGGCGACGAGCCTGGCGAGCTCCTCCTGCAGCGCCTCGCGTGCGAGACCTACGAGCTGGTAGAGGCGCATCTCGAGGATCGCGTTGACCTGGAGGTCGGTGAAGCCGAAGCGCTCCTGGAGGCGCGTCTTCGCCTCCTCGCGCGTCTTGGAGGATCGGATGATCGAGACGACCTCGTCGAGGTTGTCGATCGCGAGGAGGAGTCCGTCGACGATGTGCTTCCTCGCCTGCGCCTTCTTGAGCTCGAAGCGCGTGCGGCGGGTGATGACGTCGAAGCGGTGGTCCACGTAGCAGGCGAAGTACTCCTTGAGGTTGAGGATCTTCGGGCGCCCGCCGACGATCGCGAGCATGATCGCGCCGAAGGTGGTCTGGAGCTGCGTGTGCTTGTAGAGGTGGTTGAGGACTATCTCGCCGACGGCGTCGCGCTTGAGGTCCACGACGATGCAGATCTCGTCCTTCTTGGTGTCCTTCTTGACCTTGCCCTTGGAGTCCTTGGTGTGTCCGCCCGAGAGGTCGCGGATGTCGCTTACGCCCTCGATGACCTTGTCCTTGACGAGCGCGGCCATGTGCTCGATCATCTCGCGCTTGTTGACGCCGTAGGGGATCTCGTGGATTATGATCTTCGAGCGCCCGCCCTTCTCCTCGACGACCTCGGCCTTGCCGCGCACGCAGAGCTGTCCGCGCCCGAGCTTGTACATCGCGGCGATCCCGTTGTAGCCGCATATCTGCGCGCCGGTCGGGAAGTCCGGGCCCTTGACGAACTGCATGAGCTCCTCGACGGTGCAGGTGTCGCGGTGCTGGACGTAGTAGTCGAGCCCGTCGCAGAGCTCCCCGAGGTTGTGCGGCGGGATGTTCGTCGCCATGCCGACGGCGATTCCGGACGAGCCGTTGAGGAAGAGGTTGGGGAGCTTCGCGGGGAGGACCGTCGGCTCCTGGAGAGTCTCGTCGAAGTTCGGCATCATGTCGACGGTGTCCTTCTCGAGGTCGCCGAGGAGCTCGTCCGCCACCTTCTGCATCCTCACCTCGGTGTATCGCATCGCGGCCGCGCCGTCGCCGTCAATCGAGCCGAAGTTGCCGTGTCCGTCGACAAGCGGCACCCTGAGCGAGAACGGCTGCGCCATGCGGACGATCGTGTCGTAGACGGAGGAGTCGCCGTGCGGATGGTACTTGCCGATCACCTCGCCGACGACGCGCGCGGACTTCACGTGCTTCACGCTGTACGTCGTGCCGAGCTCGTGCATGGCGAAGAGGCAGCGCCTGTGGACGGGCTTCATGCCGTCGCGCGCGTCGGGAAGCGCACGCCCCACTATCACGCTCATGGAGTAGTCGATGTAGTCGCGGGACATCGACTCCTCGATGTTGATGTCCTCAAGCGCGGCCGCCGCCGCAACGTCTTCCGAAACTGCCGAATCTTCCCTGTTCTCGTTCTCTTCGCTCATAATGGCATATTATACCAAATTTCGCGTCGCGCGTGCGCGCGTATGCGTATGCGCGCGTAGAAACACAAAATGATTTTCCTCTGTCAGAACTACGCGGCGGCTTCGCCTACCTTGACGTAAGCGGGAGATTGGCTCCTGCGCAACAACGAAAAAAGAAAGTTGAAAGAGGTGTGTTATGGACAACAGGAACTACATGAAGCTGATGCTCGCGGGCCTTGCATGCATGGCCCTCTGCGGAACGACCCTCGCCGCGCCGAAAGGCGGACACGGAGGCCCCGCGCCGAAGGGCCCGGCGGTCCACCAGAAGGCCCCCGCCGGCCGCGCGCCCGCCAGGGGACCGCAGGTCGCGCACCACGCGCCAAAGGCGGAACACCATGCACC
>JAFPDR010000008.1 GCA_017389885.1 Kiritimatiellia bacterium | reverse complement strand
GTTCAGCTTTGTGAACAGGTCCTCCTGCTTGATCGTGACGACGAAGAAGATGATGAGCTCGAACACGACGTCGATCATCGGCGTCATGTCGAGCTGCGGATTTTCCTGCGGTTTTCTCGCCATGGATACCCCCTTAGTGCTTCAGCCTCTTGAGGCGCTTCCTTGAATGCGTCTTGTCCTCGCCGATGGCCTGGAAGGATATCTTCCAGATGCCCGCCGAGGTGCAGGCGTCCATGACCTGCTTCACGGCGCTGTGCGGGACGGCGAAGTCCGCGCGCACCAGCACCGGGAAGTCCTTGTACTTCTTCATGCGCTGCGCGACGCGCTTCTGTATCTCCGCCGGGGTTATGTCGCGGTCGCCCATGGAGATGCGCGGCTTGCCCTTCTTCGGGCCGTTCGGATAGAGTCCGATGTCGATCTCCATATGCGACGGAGGCAGCTCCTCCGGCACCAGCACGATGCCGTGCTGACCGTCCTCCAGCTCGATCGTCTCGTCCTTCTTCTGCGCCTCCACGAGCGTGACGACGAAGAAGATGATGAGTTCGAACACGACGTCGATCATCGGCGTCATGTCGAGCTGCGGATTTTCCTGTGGCTTTTTGCCCATGTTGCCGACCCCCTTCGGATCAGGCCATTTCCGTCGCTCCGTCCTCCGGCGCGACCTCGACGTTGCGGAGTCCGTTCAGGAACTCCATCGTGACGGCGGTCATGCGGAGAATGAGGCGGTTCGCGTTGTTGCGGAGCGAGTAGAACGCGGTGATGGACGGAATTGACACGACGAGGCCGCCGGCGGTCGTCCAGAGGGCCTGTCCGATCGAGCTCGCGAGCGCGGCCGCGTCTCCGGCGCCGCCCTGCGCGAGGGCCTGGAAGGTCAGGATCATGCCCTGCACCGTACCGAGAAGGCCGAGGGACGGGCCGAGGTTGGAGCACACCGATATCCACGTCAGGCGCTGCATCAGCTTCTCCTGCTCGAGGTCGGACGCCGCGTTCACCGCCTCCTGGATCACGTCAAAGCCCTCCTCCACGTGCTGGAACGCGGCGGTGAGGATGTTGGACATGACGGACGGCGTGTTCTGGCACGCCTCCATCGCGGCCACGATGTCGCCTTCGCTCATGGCCTTCTGGACCTGGTCGATGAGCCTGTTGGGCATGAGCTTCTCGGGCTTGATGAGGATGTAGCAGTCGACGCAGAAGTAGATGGCGAGAGCTCCGTCGCCGAAGAGGGCGAACCACAGGAGCATGCCGACGATTCCCGAACCGAACACGATGTCGACGAACCCGGCGCTCTTCTTGGAACTGGACTGCGCCGTGTTCTGCTCCACGACGTTGCCGTTTTCGTCCGTCATCTCCTGCCCCATCGACTGGAGTGCGGCCATCGGGGCCACGCAGGTTCCGACGAGGATCATAAGCGCCATCAACGACTTTCTTGCCTTGCTCATTTTGTTTTTTCCTTGGTGTTTGGTTGTGAGAGTTTTTGTGGTTTTGTTTTAGTGGTTACGTCAGGTTGCGTCAGATCTTGCGGGCCTGCGAGCGGATCTGCTCCGCGCGCGAGGCCTGACCGAGCTTGTCGAAGCATCCGGCAGCCTTCTGCATCGCCTGGAGGCGCGCCTCGCGGCACGGCTCGTCGGCGTACATAAGCATGACACGGAGATACGCGTCCGTAAGGGCCTTCTTGTACGAATCCTGCGAGTCACCCTCCGTCGCGAGGATTATGTCGCCGCGCATCACTAGCGCGCTCGCGCTCGCCGCGCGGTCGCCGCTGATCGCCGCCTTCTTGACGAGCGCCTCGAGCTTCTGGTTCTTGCCGAGCTTGAGCAGCGCCTGCCAGTAGGCCGGGGCGAGGTCGCCCCTCCACTCCGCGGACTTGTCCTCCTTGATGATGCTCTCCGCGACCTCGTACGCCTTCTGCGCGTTGTTGGCGGCGAGGTAGGCCTCGACGAGGTAGCGCCCGGCCGGCTTGTCCCACTGGAGCATCTTGTAGTCCTGGACGATCTTCGTGAGGATTCCGATCGCCGAGGCTCCGTTGCCGCGCTGCACGTTCTCGACGGCCTTGTCGTATCCGGCAGGCTTGTCGATGTCGAGCGCGGTCACGTCGTCGAGCGGATACTCCGCGCTGACCATCGTGTTGCCCTTCTTGAACGACACCGAGTAGGACTTCGAGCGGCCCTGCCACTTGATGTCGCCCTTCTTGGAGTCGGTCGCGGTGCGTATCGTGCCCTGAATCGCCCAGAGCGGCGAGGTCGCCGCGGCGGCAAGGCAAAGGATCATCAGTCTCTTCATCTGTTGTTTCTCCTTGAAATTCAGTTGTTTTCCTCGGTGGAATCGGCGGTCTCGGCCTTCTCCTCGGCTTTTTCCGCGGCCGGGGCGGGAGCCTCCTCTGCGGCGGCTTCCGCCGCAGGCGCCTCGGCTGCGGGAGCCGCCTCCTCCGCGGGAGCCTCTGCGGCAGGCGCCTCCTCGGCGGGCGCCTCGGCGGGCTTCTCCTCGGACACGCCCTTCGCGCCCTCGGCCTTGGCCTGGTTCATGCAGTTCTGGATCTCGGTGCGGGCCTTTCCGTTCGGGAAGAGCTCCATGTACTCCGGACCGTACTTCATGACGTCCTCCGCGAACTCGGAGCCGAGCTTCGAGTAGGTCGGGACCATCATCGTGTAGCAGCGCTCGAGGTTCGCCACCTCGCCGGGCACCATCTTGTCGAACGGATGCTCCTCGTTCGGGCAGCGCGACTGGAGGAAGCTCAGGAGGTC
>JAFPDR010000074.1 GCA_017389885.1 Kiritimatiellia bacterium | reverse complement strand
GCGAGGCCGTCGCGCACGGATATCGCGCCCTTCGGGCACACGTTCGCGCACGCGCCGTACCCGAGGCAGCCGTAGGTGCAGCCCTTGTCGCCGCCAGCAGTCGCGGCCGCGACGCTGCAGTCGCAGATTCCGTTGTAGTCGCCCACGCGGATCGCCTCGGAGCGCGTTCCGCAGCACTTGACGAGGGCGACGCGCCTCTCGGTCGCCGCGGCTTCGACGCCGAGTATCTTGGCGATCTCCTTCGCGCAGGCCTCTCCGCCCGCGGCGCAGGCCCCGTTCGGCGCGGTGCCCGCGACGAGCGCGCGCGCGTAGCCGTCGCACCCCGGGAAGCCGCATCCGCCGCAGTTCGCGCCAGGAAGCGCCGCGGTGACCATGCCGATGCGGGGATCCTCCTTGACGCTGAGGTAGCGGTCCGCTACCGCGAGCGCGAGCGCCGCGACAAGCCCGATTCCCGCGATGATTGCAATTGCTATCGTCATCTTCTGAACCTCTGAACTTTTAAGTTTCCCAACTCGCCGACTTCAACCTTCAACCCCCTCAGTACGGAAGCTTCACGAGCCCCGAGAAGCCCATGAACGCGAGGGAGAGGAGCCCGCCGGTGACAAGCGCGACGGCTATGCCGCGGAAGCACCGCGGGGGATTGGCGTGCGCGAGCTTCTCGCGGATCCCGGAGAAGATGACGAGCGCGAAGCCGAAGCCGATCGCGGCGGCGAAGGAGAAGAACACTGCCTCGAAGAAGCCCGTGCCCTGCTTGCAGTTGATCTCCGCAGCGCCGAGGACGGCGCAGTTCGTGGTGATGAGAGGGAGGAAGATGCCGAGCGCCGCGTGGAGCGGAGGCAGGAAGCGCTTCATCGCGATGTCGATGAACTGAACGAGCGCCGCGATGACGAGGATGAACGCGAGGGTGTGGATGTAGCCGAGACCGTTCGGCGCGAGCAGCCAGTGGTCGAGGCACCACGTCACCGCCGAGGCGACGGTCATCACGAAGACGACGGCACCCGACATGCCGATGGCCGTGTCGAGCTTCTTCGACACGCCGAGGAACGGACAGCAACCGAGAAAGCGGCTGAGAACGAAGTTGTTCACCAGCACCGCGCCGACGAGTATCATCAGGTAGTAGCTCATAATCTGGCGGAATTATACCATTTTTCGGAGCCGCCTTCAAGGCGGGCACGGACTACTTCACGCTTCTGAAGAAGCGGCGCATCTCGTCCGGCGTCGTGCAGGCCGCGAGCCGCTCGTACCCGTTGTCGACCTTCAGCGCGCGGGAGATGAAGCTCATAAGCTGGAGATAGGGGGCCTGCGCCTCGTCGTTGGCGAGGGTGAGGACGATGAGGCTGACCTGCGAGTTGTCGATCGTCTCGTAGTCGGGGATGCATCCGTTCGCAGTCCCCGAGTTGTCCACGATCGCGACCGCGCCGGCGATGCCGGTGACGCTCGGGCAGCGTCCGTGCGGAACGGCGATGCCGTGGTCGAGCCCAGTGGCCATCGACGCCTCGCGCTTCAGGACGGCCTCGGTCGCCTCCTGCGCGTTCTTAACGTGGTTGGGGCACGCCTTAGCGACCTCCGCGACCATCTTCTCTATCGCGTCCTTCTTGGACGTCGCGCGGAACTTCGGGAGCATGACGAAGCCCTGCAGGTAGCGTCCGACGCTTCCGTGTCCGCGCTTCGGCGGCTCGGCCTGCACGACACCCTTGCCTACGTCCTCCTGGCGTATCGGCTTCGCGATCGCGCGGGCGAGGTCGTTCATCTGCGAGGCGACCTCCATCCACGCGGTCATCACCATGTTCTCCTCGGACTTCGTGCAGGTGAAGCGGATCTTCTTGCCGTCGCGCCTGACGGACATGTCGATGTCGTCCATCGCGAGCTCCCAGATGTGGTCGGCCTGCGAGAGGAGCGTGACGAAGAAGCCCTCCTTGCGGAACTCCTCGACGAGCTTGGTGGCGACGAGATCGGCGACCTCGCGCGTCTCGAGCTCGAAGACGACCTCGCGTCCGCCGTCGAGGTTGGCCTTCGGATGCCTCACGCCGCGCCTCTTGGGAAAGAACAGCGCGACGAGCGCGGGAGGCGCGATGACCGTCGTGACGAGCGTCATGAGGATGCCGATGCCGAAGACCTCCTGCGTGAGATATCCCTGCGAAAGGCCGATGCCCGCGATGATGAGCGCGACCTCCCCGCGCGGAATCATCCCCGCGCCGACCCTGAGCGAGCCGAGGACGTTGAAGCCGCAGAAGAGCGAGGGGATTGCGCAGCCGAGCACCTTCGCGAGGACCGCGAACGCGGTGTAGATTCCGCCGAAGATGAGGACCGGCTTCGAGCAGAGCGCCGAGACGTCCACCATCATGCCCATCACGCAGAAGAAGATCGGGACGAGGAACGTGTAGAGGTTCGCGAGGTTCTCCTGGACGAGGTGCTTGATGTCCGTGCGCGAGAGCGCGAGGCCCATGACGTACGCGCCGATGATGAGCGTGAGGCCGAGCGCCTCGAAGGCGCCGGCGATGACGAGGGCGAGCCCGAACGCCAGCGTCGCGATCGCGCCCGGAGCCCTGAAGAGCTTGAGGAGCCACGAGATGCGCCGCGCGAGCACGACTCCGACCGCGGTGCCGACGAGCCACACGCCGAACGCCTTCACGGCCGTCGCGCCGATGGAAAGCCACGAGAGCGGAGCGATCTCGCCGGTCTCGGGGTTCGGCTTCTGCGAGGCGATGATGCCCATGCCGATCGCGAGCACGATGATGCCGAGGACGTCGTCGATGACTGCCCCGGCCATGATCGTGACGCCCTCCTCGGAGTCCATCTTCTTCTTTTCGGAGAGGATTCGCGCGGTGATGCCGACGGAAGTGGCGGTCGACATGATGCCCATGAACATCGCCGCGGGCGAGAGGATCGCCTTCACGAGCTCGCCCTGCTTCACGAGCTCGCCGAGCTCGGCGAGGCACTGGATTCCGCCCAGGATGTCGGGGAGGAACGTCGTCGCGTAGACCGCGCAGAGGTCGCCGAACAGGAACGAGAACACGACGCCCCCGATTCCCACGAGCGAGCCGGCGAACGCGTACTTGAGGAACATCTTGAGGTTCGTCTCAATGCCGGAGAGGAATAGCAGTACGACGGACGCGATGGTGCAGATTCCGTAGAGCTCGGGCGTAGCGGCGAACGGACTCCCCCCCATGGCCGCCTGCACCCTGAGCGCCTGGCCGTAGAAGAGCCCGTACTGGAACATCCCGTCGAAGCCCGGAATCGCAACTCCGCCGAGCGCCCACGGTCCGATCACGATGCCGGCGCCGAGTTCTCCAAGCACGCTCGGAAGCCTGAGCGCGGAGGCGATGGATCCGCCGATCTTGGCGGCGAAGATTATGATGCCGATCTGAAGGACGAGGAAAAGCATCTTCGGCGTCATGCCGAGCTTGGCCGGCCAGTCGACCGCATCGGCGGGAAGCGCCTCGCCGGCAAAGAGGCAGGTGGCTGCGAGGGCGACGACGGCAAGGAGCGCTATCTTTCTTGTTTTCATCGGTTGTTAGTCGTTAGTCATGGTTCCCAAAGTGCTTCACCTTCGGCGTCCAGCCCTTCGCCTCCTCCTCCGACATCTG
>JAFPDR010000073.1 GCA_017389885.1 Kiritimatiellia bacterium | reverse complement strand
GCGGCTTCGGACCTTATCTCGCGCATAGTCGCATTCAAGAAGCTTTGCTATGTGGTTGCCGAAGCCGAGGGTGGCGGATATGTTGTTGCGGAAGTCGCCGCGACCGACAAGTCGGCCAACCTTACGATTTCGTTGGCTGCGGGAGGCGCCGTGAAGTACTCCGGCAAGATCGGAGGGAAGTCGATATCCGGCACGTCTGTCCTTGCCATTGCCGGCACTGACTACCGCGTGAACGGCGACGCAGTCGTGCCGCTGAACAAGACCGAGTCGCTCTGCTTTGCCCTCGGATTCGCGCGCGCAGACGACGGCTCTCCCATTCCCGAACTCACGGTGTCGCACGTGAAAGAGGATATGTAGAGTCGCCCGACAGCGCTCATACACTCACGGCTGCGGTAGTTTTTGGTATAATAACCGCATGTCACAGGAATGGAACATACGCTCGCGCGGACACGTCTGCAGCTTCTGCCAGAAGCCGCTCGTCGACCGCGCGCCCGTCGTGAGCGCCCTCAGGGAGACCACCGACGGATACGAACGCTTCGACTGCCACCCGGAGTGCTGGAAGGCGTCCGAAAGGGACTGGGAGCCTTTCTCCCAGTGGGACGGCGTCTACTTCGCGCCCGTGAAGGAGGAGAAGAAGGAGGCGCTCAAGAAGGAGGACGCGGGCGAGATACTGCGCCAGCTCGTCACGCTCGACGACCCCGCGATGAAGAACGTCATATACGTCCTCGCGGTGATGCTCGAGCGCTCGAAGATACTCGTCGAGCGCGACGCGAAGGAACTCGAGGACGGAACGATCCGCCGCGTCTACGAAGACCGCAAGCAGGGCGACACGTTCGTCATACTCGACCCGCGCATCCGCCTCGAGAACCTCGCGGAGGTGCAGGGTCAGGTCGTCGCGCTCCTCTCGGGCACGAAGACGCTCGGCGAGGTCGCCAAGGAGGAGGAAGGCGCGCCGGACGGCGCGGAGACGCAGTCCGGCGGCGGTTCGCATGGCGCCGATGAAGCTTCCGAGCCAACGGTACCTTGAGGCCCTGCGCATCGTCGCTGAAGGCCGGTTCTATCCCGATCTCGTCAAGGAGGCCGACGGATGGCACGCGCGCTGGCGCGCGCTCGGGTCGGACAACCCCAAGGTCGACGAGCTCGTGCGAGGCCCGTCCGTAACCGTGCTCAGCGAGGACGCGGAGGACCAGCGCCACGAGACCCTTCACGACGCGTGGGCGATGGCCCTCAGAAGCCGCACGGGGCTCGTGCGCTGGGATGACGCCGAGTGCGGCGCATTCGCCGCGGAGCTGTCCGAATGGCACGGAGGCGCGGATGAGGACGTGCGCTCGCGCGGCGAGACGCGCTTCGTGTTCCGAGCGGAGGCGGACGCGGTCGAGGTTTCCTGCGGCCTCCCTGTCGGAAGGCGCCGGTACCGCGCGCTCGGACAGGCCGCGTACGTGTGGGGCGCGCTGCGCGCCCTGAGGCGCTCGGCGGACGGCTCGCGCCTCGTCGTGCAGCTGTCGAAGAGGGACGCGGAGGACTTCGTGCTGCGCGGGGCGCGCGACCTGCGCGACGCCGGATACTCCGTCGAGGGAGTCCCCGAGGAGTCTCGCGTCACCGCCGCGGCGGAGGTGGGGGACGCGTCGGACGGGAAGTCCGCCCCGCCCGTGCGCCTCAAGATAAAGATCGACGGCGAGGAGGTCACCGCGGAGGAGATACGCTTCCTCCTCGAGCAGAAGTCGACGTTCGTGTTCTTCCGCGACAGATGGATAGAGGTCGACCGCAGCCTCCTGCGAGAGGCGCTGCGCGCGCTCGAGAAGGTCGAGAAGTCCAAGGCGAATCCGCTGTCGTTCGCGCTCGGAATCGGCGCGGTCGCGCGCATGGAGGTCGAGGAGGTCGATGCGCGCGGATCGCTCGGAATGCTCGTCGCGGACCTCCGCTCGATAGCGGGCGCGCTGGACGCCGGCGAGGCGCGCGTTCCGGACGGTTTCGCGGGCGAGCTGCGCGACTACCAGCTGCGCGGAGTCGAGTGGATGCGCCGCCTCTCCGTGCGCGGATTCGGCGCGCTGCTCGCGGACGACATGGGCCTCGGGAAGACGATACAGGCGATAGCGTGGATCTTGTCGGAGCGTGGAAACGGAAACGGCGAAGGGGGGCCTGTGCTTGTCGTCGCGCCGCTCACGCTTCTCGCGAACTGGCGGCACGAGCTCGCGAAGTTCGCGCCGTCCCTGAAGGTCTATGTGCACCAGGGCGACATGCGGCACGTCGGAAGCGGCTTCACGCGCGAGGCGTCCGCGGCGGACGTAGTCGTCACGAGCTACACGCTCCTCGTGAAGGACCACTCCGAGTTCGCGGAAATCGCGTGGAGCGCGGCGATCCTCGACGAGGCGCAGGCGATAAAGAACCCGGATACTCGCGCCGCACGCGCGATATGCGCGCTCGGCGCGCCGAAGCGCCTCGCGCTCACGGGTACGCCGGTCGAGAACACGGTTTCGGACGTCTGGAGCATCGAGGAGTTCCTCAACCCCGGCCTCCTCGGCGACAGGAAGTCTTTCGAGGAGCGCTTCGCGAAGCCGCTCGCGGCAGATCCGAGGAGTCCGCAGGGAAGGAAGCTGAGGAGGGCGCTCGAGCCCTTCGTGCTGCGCCGCATCAAGGACGACCCCGCGATCGCGGGCGAAATCGGGGAGAAGCGCGAAGTGCGCGAATACTGCGCGCTTGCCGCGCCGGACCGCGTCGAGTACGAGTCCGCGCTCGCGGACTACCGCGCCGGAGAGAAGCGGCAGGGAGACGTCTTCGCGCTCATCACGCGCCTCAAGCTCGTCTGCGACGGATTCGACGGAGACAGCGTCTCGGGCGGGAAGGCGGACCGTCTCGTCGAGCTCGTGGGGACGATCTTCGAGAACGGGGAGTCCGCCCTCGTCTTCACGCAGTACGCAAAGGTCGGCGAGGCGCTGAAGAAGCTGCTGGAGCAGGCGTTCGGGCGCAGCGTGCCGTTCCTGCACGGCGGCCTCACGGCCGCGCAGCGCGAGCGCCAGATCGAGCAGTTCAACGGTTCCGGCCCGTCCGTCTTCGTGCTCAGCCTCAAGGCGGGCGGCTACGGACTCAACCTCACGAAGGCCTCGCACGTCATCCACTACGACCGCTGGTGGAATCCGGCCGTAGAGGACCAGGCCACGGACCGCGCGCACCGCATCGGACAGGACAAGACGGTGTTCGTGCACGCCTTCGTCACGGAAGGCACCATCGAGGAGCGCGTCGAGGAGATACTCGACCGCAAGGGCTCGCTCGCCGGAATCCTCAAGGACGGCGAGTCCCTCCTCCGCGCCGCCGCGCTCCGCGAGTGATCGATCCGCGCGGACGCATTGACTTGTGGCGGGGAAGTTCTGTATAATAGCGGCGTTATGGGATTCTTCAAGGCATACGACATGCGCGGCACATTTGCCGCGGACTTCGACCTGGACACCGTCTACAAGGTGGGGCTCGCCCTGCCGAAGGTGGTGAAGGGGAGGCGCTGGCTCGTGGGGCGCGACTGCCGCACGACGAGCGACGCCGTTCACGATGCGCTCGTGAAGGGGCTTTCCGAGGCGGGCGCGGAAGTGAGCGACCTCGGACTCTGCACGACGCCGATGGTCTACTTCTTCACGGCGGCCGACGGATTCGACGGCTCGGTGATGATAACGGCGTCGCACAATCCGCCGTCCGACAACGGACTCAAGGTCTCCAAGGCGACCGCGCTGCCCGTCGGCTACGCGAACGGACTCAACGAGGTCGAGCGCCTGGTCGGCGAAATGCAGGCGAAGGCCGGCGGCCCTCGGCCCTCGGTGAAGGAAATTCCCGACGCGCTTTCGCGCTACGTCGCCTGGCAGAAGGGACGCTGCGGCGACTTCTCGGGCCTTAGGCTCGCCGTCGACTGCTCCAACGGAATGTCGTCGCTCTTCGCGCGGGAGATGTTCCCCGGTGCGGTGCTGCTGAACGACACTCCCGACGGGACGTTCCCGAACCACTCGCCGAATCCGCTCAAAAGCGACGCGCGCGAACAGCTTGCGAAGGTCGTGCGCGAGAAGGGCCTCGACTGCGGCGTAATCTTCGACGGCGACGCGGACCGCGCGATGTTCGTCGACGAAAACGGCGATTTCGTCCAGCCCGACTATCTTATACCGATTGTATATCGTGCGACGCGGGCCGCCTCCGCCGGCGGCGCGGGCGCGTCTGGCGACCTGGTGCTCCACGACGTCCGCACGTCGCGCGGGGCGATCGAGGCGATT
>JAFPDR010000072.1 GCA_017389885.1 Kiritimatiellia bacterium | reverse complement strand
TCGCCCTCTGCGCGGTTGATCTTCGCCTGGCGCTCGCCCTCGGACTCCGCGATCATCGCGCGCTTCTCGCGCTCGGCGCGCATCTGCTTCTCCATCGCGTCGCGTATCGTGCGCGGAGGCGTGATGTTCTTGATCTCGTAGCGCGTCACCTTGATGCCCCACGGATCGCTCGCCTTGTCCACCGCCGCGACAATCGCGGCGTTGATCGAGGTGCGCTCCTCGAAGCTGCGGTCGAGGTCGAGCTTGCCCATCTCGGAACGCATCGTGGTCTGCGCGAGCTGCGTCGTCGCGAAGAGGTAGTTGCCGATTCCGTACGACGCCTTCGCGGGATCCATCACCTGCATGTACAGGATTCCGTCGACCGACACCGCGATGTTGTCCTTCGTGATGCACTCCTGCGGCGGCACGTCGATCGCCTGCTCCTTGAGCGTGTGGCGGTACGCGATGCGGTCGAAGAAAGGCACCAGGATGTGGAACCCCGCGTCGAGCGTGCAGCGGTACTTGCCTAAGCGCTCCACGATGTACGCCGTCTTCTGCGGGACGATGACCGCCGTCTTGAGGATCGCGACAAGGACGATGAACGCCAGTATGGCGAAAAATATCAGGCCTCCGCTCATTTGAATTCTCCTTATTTTCGTTGAAGGTTGAATGTGGTGAACTGCGTATATTTTACCATATTTCCGCGATGCGCGCGCCTACTTGCCGACGCGCTCGATCTTCATCGTCCACTCGACCGGCTTCTTCGGGTCGAAGCGGTACTTCCACATCGGCCCCGGTCCGCAGCTCGCGCCGCCGAGTCCCGTCTGCCTGACGTCGAGGTTAAGGACGATGTCCGCGCGCGGGACGAGCGGCGTGCGCATCCTGCGCTGACCCGCTATGTGGCGCGAGTAGGCGAGGTCTTCCCAGCCGTAGTGCAGCGCCTGCACGAACAGCGGCTCGCTCGCGGAGAACCTGACGCCGCGTCCGTTGCGGTCGGTGAACTCCGCCCACCTTACGTCGCTCTTCATTCCGCAGTCCTGCGGACGCACGTAGTCGACGAACTGGTCCGTAACCGTCGAGCGCCAGATTCCGACGAAGCTCGCCGTCCTGCGGTCGACGTAGTTCTCCCACGGACCGCGTCCGTACCACGCCATGTTCTCGTACGCAGGCGCGAGGTTGAGCGTGAGGCCGAGTCGCGGGAGCGCCTCCGGCATCCGCCCGAACGGAGTCACCTTGTTCCTGAGCGATATCGAGCCGTCGGACGCGAACGTCCACTCGCACTCGTGCAGGAACCCGGCGCCCTTCGCGCCGTCTACGGAAACGCTGGTGCGGACCGTGCATCCGTCTACGACGATCTTCCCGGGATGGTAGCCGATCTGCGTGAGCCCGGAGCCCTCAAACCCCTTCGCGCGGTCTTCGCCCCACGCGTTGCCGTGGAACATCCAGCGGTCGTTGTCGGTCCATGCGCGCGCGCAGGTGAGGCGCGGTCCGGCGGAGAGTCCGTCGAAGTCCTCGAATATCTTCGCGCCCTTCATGATCAGGAGCTTCAGCGTGCCGGTCCTGCGGCTGAACACCGCGAAGGTCCTGCCGCGCTCGATGGTCACCTCGTCTCCGTCTTCGTCGACCCCGAACTTCGCCTCCGCGTCGTCTGCCTTGGCCTCCTCGGACGGCTTCGCGTTGAGGAGAATCTGGTCGCGCGCCACGGCGTGGCCCTTCTTCGCCCAGGGATGGTCGACCTTCGTGAGGAACTCGATGTTGGCGAAGATCTCCCTGTCCCTGCCGATCGTCGCGAGCGCCGCGTCGAGCGCGGGGATCGCGAGCGCACCCTTGGCGAGCGGCGCGACGCCGGGAACCTCGAACGCGCCCTCCGCGGCCTTCTCGCCGTCCGCGAGGAGCGTCCAGCGTCCGTCGAACTCCGACGCGTCCGTGAAGCAGAACCTGTTCCAGAGGACAAGCCCTGTTCCCTGTTCGGCATCACCAGTTCCGCGCTCCACGATCAGGTTCTGGTAGACGTGTCCGACCTCGACGAGCTTGGGGCTCACGTTGCGGAACGGATCGACCACTCCGTTGCAGCAGAACGGCCCGTCGTTCGGGAAGTCGTCGAAGTCCCCGCCGTAGGCGAGGTAGCGGTCGCGCGCGCCGGTCTTGGGGTCGATGCGGTCGGTGTACTTCCAGATCGCCTGGTCCACCCAGTCCCAGATGCATCCGCCGATGAGCGCCGGATAGGAGTAGATGACGTCCCAGTACTCCTTGAGGTTTCCGACGGCGTTGCCCATCGCGTGCGCGTACTCGCACATGACGAAGGGCTTCCCCGGGCTGTGCTCCGAGGCGAGCGTCTTGTACTTCTCGGTCATGCCGGGCGAGCCAGGCTTCTCGTTGCCGAGCTTGCCGCGGCTCTCGAGCCATTCGACGGCCGGATACATCGTCGAGTCAACGTCCGCGTCCTTGTTGCCGCGCTCCCAGTGCACTGGGCGAGTGGGGTCCGCCTCCTTGACGGACTTTATCGCCGCGCGGAAGCAGTCGCCGTGTCCGGTCTCGTTGCCGAGCGACCAGATCGTAATCGAAGGATGGTTGCGGTAGAACTCGACCTGGCGGCGGTTGCGCTCGACTATCGAGTGCTCCCACTCCTTGAAGAGCCCGAGCCCCTTGTCCCCGTATCCGGGCTCGTGCGCCTCTACGTTCGCCTCGGCGATCACGTAGATTCCGTAGCGGTCGCAGAGGTCGTACCAGAGGTGGTGGTCCGGATAGTGGCACGTGCGCACCGTGTTGATGTTGAACTGCTTGAAGAGCGTGATGTCCTTCATCATGTCCGCGAGCGAGACGGTGCGTCCGTTGTCCGGATTCGTCTCGTGGCGGTTCACGCCCTTGAGCTTCACGGGCATTCCGTTGACGTAGAACGTGTTGCCGACGATCTTCTGCTCCTTGAAGCCGACCTTCCTCGCGCGGATGTCATCGCCCTTCTTCACGACGAGCGTGTAGAGATAGGGGTCCTCGGCGCTCCAGAGGCGGGGCAGGGCTGAAGGCTGAAAGTTAAAAGTTGAAAGCCGAGAGTTTAGTAAAGCGACCGGCTTTCCGCCAGCGTCGTAGAGTTTCGCGCTCCACTCTCCGTCGATGCCCTCCACCGAAACGGAGGCGGCCTTGCACTTGCCACCTTCAACTTCCAGCTTTGAGCCCACCTTGAAGTCCCAGATGCCGTCCTTCGGCTTCGCCCAGAGCTTGACGTCGCGGAAGATTCCCGAGAAGCGGAACATATCCTGGTCCTCGAGGTAGCTGCCGTCGCACCAGCGGAAGACCTGGACAGCAAGGAGGTTCGCGGCTTCGCTCCCTCCGCTGCGCTCACTCGCTGTGCCGCTCACTGCCGTCTTTTTCAGATACGGGGTGATGTTGAACTCAGAGGGGAGCTTGGAGTCCTCGGCATAGCCCACGCGCTGTCCGTTGACCCAGACGTAGTACGCCGAGTAGACGCCGTCGAAGCGCAGTATCACCTCGCGGTCCTTCCACGCCTCCGGCACGACGAACGTGCGGCGGTAGCTCGAGACCGGATTGTAGTCCGCCGTGCCCGCGTCGCGGTCGAGTATCTTCGGCCACGCGAGCTTGTGCGGATAGCGGATGTTCGTGTAGATCGGGATGCCGTATCCGCGCATCTCCACGCAGCTCGGCACGTCTATCAAAGCCCAGCCGGAGTCGTCGAAGTCCGTCTTCCAGAAGTCGAGCGGACGCCTCGCGCTGTCTCCGACCCAGTTGAACTTCCAGTCCCCGTTCAGCGACATGGCGTACGGCGTCGCGGGCTCGAGCGCGTCCGTCAGCGCCGATGCCTCGTCCGCAAGCGGCATCGCGTACGTGCGCGCGGGAAGCCTGTTGATCGAGTTGACGGCCGGGTTCTCCCAGTCGTTGGGCTCTTCCGCGGCAAATGCGCCGCAGGCGGCGATGGCCGCAATGAATGCGATTCTCTTCATCTCTCCTCCTTGGTTTCCGGACGACACGCCCGTTTCTTGATATTTTACCAAAAAATCACCGCCGCGCGGTTGCGCGGCGGTATAAAAGTTGTTTCCAGCTTATTTACTTCGCGCGGCAGCGCTCAGCGGTGTTCGACGAAGAAGACCTTGTCGCCCACGCGGCAGCGCGGGCAGCGGAACGTGACCCACGTGCCCTTTTCGCCGACCGCGGGGCTCTCCTCGTCGCGCCTCAGCTCGCCGAGGACGAGCTCCACGACGCCGGTGGTCGGACCATGCACCTGTATCTCGTCGCCCG
>JAFPDR010000007.1 GCA_017389885.1 Kiritimatiellia bacterium | reverse complement strand
GCATAGCCCAGGCTGAGACCGATGGCGTTACTTGGGGTGATATCAACGATGCTTTCCTCAATGCGCTCTTCAAGAATTTCATCAACCAGAGTCAGACAGGTACAGCCGACCCAGAACCGTTGGCAGGCTCTGTCAGTAGTGCAAGGGCCCATATTGCCAATCTGAAGAATTCGCTCGAACAGGCCACTATCTTGAAGGAAGGCACAGGTGCCGGTAACATGAAGAAGCGCATCCTTGAATTCTTCGATACGCCCGATCCCGTCAGCGATCCGTGGACCGAGAAGCTTACCGACCACAATCTCGACGTTGCGGCGAAGGCGGCGGTCGCCCTCGAGAAGTTCATCGAGAAGCGCCAGCTCGACGGAGACGCGAAGGCGGTGGAGGAGGTGCGCCAGTGGTGCGCCGTCGCGCACGTGCTGCACGACCTTCGCCGCGCGCGCATCGGCCTGATGGGGCACGTGCTGGAGGCGATGTACGACATGCAGGTGGACCCCACCGCGATCTGCCGCTCGTTCGGCTGCCACGTGGCGCTCTGCGAGCCGGACGAGATCCTGCCGTTCTACCGCAACCCCGACCCCGCGCAGGTGGAGGCGATGAAGAAGCGCATCCTCGGCTTCTTCGACACGCCCGACCCCGTGAGCGACCCCTGGACCGAGAAGCTCACCGCGCGCGACCTCGACGTGGCCGCGAAGGCGGCCGTGGCGCTCGAGAAGTTCATCGAGAAGCGCGACCTCGACGGCTTCGCCTACTACTACGAGGGCGAGGCGGACTCGCTCACGCGCGAGCTCGTGACGAACTTCATCGTGGGCAACTCGCTCCTCACGGCGGCGGGCTTCCCGATGTGCGGCGAGTTCGACCTCAAGAACTGCGTGGCGATGATGATCTTCGACCGCCTCGACATCGGCGGCAGCTTCGCGGAGTTCCACCCGATCGACTTCGAGCGCGACACGGTGCTCGTGGGCCACGACGGCCCGCACCACCTGAACATCGCGGCGAAGAAGCCGGCCCTGCGCTCGCTCAAGAAGTACCACGGCAAGCCCGGGAGCGGCGCGGGCGTGGAGTTCAACATCAAGGAGGGCCCGATCACGATGATGTCAATAGGGCTTAAGGCGGACGGCACGTTCAAGTTCGTCGTGGCGGAGGGAGAGTCGCTCGCGGGGCCGATCCCCCCGACCGGCAACACCAACACGCACGGAAGGTTCCCGCCGGACGTGCGCACGTTCCTCCGCCGCTGGTCGATGGAAGGCCCCACGCACCACTTCGCGCTCGGCATCGGACACCACGCCGCGGAGCTGAAGAAGCTCGGCCGCGCACTCGGCGTCGAAACCGTCGTCGTCACAGAGGGGAAGTGACGCCGCGCCAGGCGGTGTTCCTGACGACTTCCGCAAGGACTCCGGGCATGAGGCGTGCACCTTCGCGAAGTTCTCCTTGCTGCCGCATGGGAGCGCAACGAGCCGTCCGCCGCTCGCTCCATTCAAAAAACACGCAGTCGCGCAAAGCGCCGCGCATTTTTGGTATAATATGCGGTATGTATCCAAGAAAAGCCATAGTGTTTTCCGCCATGGCGGCCGTTGCCGCGTTCGCGGCGATCGCCGTTCCGCCCGGCGCAAGCCCGGGGCCTGGCATCCGCTACGCCACCGACGCGTATCCCGGTTTTGACAGCGAGGACGAGATAATCAAGCCGTCGCGCAAGGCGCCGCGCTGGTTCTCGTGGTTCACCGGCCCGAAGCGCGACACGGCCGCCGAGCAGTTCGCCTACGCCGCGGAGCTCGAGGGCGCCGAGGAATGGCGCGCCGCGCGCAAGGCCTACGACGCGCTTGTGCGCAACTGGCCCGCCTCTCCCGAGGCGCCGAAGGCGCAGAAGGCGATGGCCGACATCCTCCTCTCGCGCGAGCTCGACTACGAGGAGGCGTTCAGGGAGTACCGCTACCTCGTCGACTTCTACTCCTCGCAGTGCGACTACGACGAGGCGGTGGAGACTCTGTACAAGACCGCCGAGCTGATGCGCGAGGAGGGCAAGACCGTCGTGTTCTTCCGCTTCGACAACACCGTTGACGTCCGCCGCGCGTACGAGGCCGTCGTCCTGCGCGCGCCCGGCGCGAAGTTCGCGCCCGAGGCGATGCTGACGATCGCGAAGCTGCGCGAGGACGAGGACAAGCCCGAGACGGCGGTCACTGTCTACGAGAACCTGCGCAACCTCCATCCCGGCACGCCGGAGGCGGACGAGGCGCTGTACCGCGAGGCGAAGGCGCGCATGGTCGTGCTGCACCGCTGCGAGTACAACCGCGACCGGGTGCGCGACAACATCGACTTCATGCGACTCGCGCTCTCGTCCGGGCGGCTCGACTCCGAGCGCCGCGCCGAGGTCGAGGGCTTTCTCGCCGAGGCGAAGTCCATGATCGAGGAGGAGGCGTACAACGCGGCGAAGTTCTACGACTCGCGCACGCGCACGAAGCGCAGCGCCGTAAGCGCCTACGAGCGCTTCCTCGACGAGTACCCCGCCTCCGACCGCGCGCCGGAGGTGAGGCGCCGTCTCTTCGAGCTTCAGGAGGAGGGCAAATGAGGGGGTTCTTTCCGATAGCGGCGGCGCTCGCGCTCTTCGCGGGGTGCAGCTCATACACGTGGACGTCGCCTGTTCCCAGGGACATGCGCACAGTGTCGGTCCCGACGTTCCGCAACGAGACGGACGTCGTGGAGCTCGGCGCGATAGCCGCGCGCCAGACGCTGAGGGAGTTCCAGCGCGAGGGCACGTTCAGGATAGCCTCCGCGGACGACGCGGCGATAGAGGTGCAGGCCGTCCTCAAGACGGCGAACGCCAGGATGCTCAACTACAAGCGCGGGCAGTCCATGCGCGCGTACGAGTTCAGGTACTCGCTCGTGGCGGACGTCTCGCTCGTCGACCGCAGGAACGGGAAGGTGCTCGTCGACAACAGGCAGTACCGCGCCGAGACGACGTTCTTTTCCGACACCGACATCGTGACGACGCGGCGCGACGCGGCGGGGCGCCTCGCGGAGGACCTCGCGCGCCAGATCGTTGACGACGTCGTGGGGTACAAGTGGAAAAACGGGAAGGAGTGACGATATGGACGAGGTTCATGCAGTCATAGAGCTAAGGATAACGCCGCAGCGCGACTGCGGCTTCGGCAAGATAGCCGAGAGGGTCTCGAGGTTCGAGCAGGTCGAGGCCTGCTTCCTCATGTCGGGCGGATACGACCTGCTCGTGTTCGTCAAGGGAGACAGCCTTCAGGACGTCGCCCACTTCGTCGCGGCGGACCTGTCCACGCTGGACGGCGTCCTGTCCACGTCAACGCATTTCATGCTCAAGACCTACAAGGCCAAGGGCGTTTTCGAAAACATAGGTGACAATCGTCTGGAGGTGTCGTAATGGCGGTCGATTTGGCGCAGAAGGCGCAGAACTTCACGAACAGGGGGCGGCAGGCCCTCGAGACGGGACGCTACGAGCTCGCCGTAGACATGCTCATGGAGGCCGTCGCGGCCGCTCCTGACGTCCTCGAGACGCGCAAGCTCCTCAGGGCGGCGCAGATAGCGAACTTCCGCAAGAACGGCAAGGCCGGGTTCGGCGCGAAGCTCGGCTACAAGATGGCCCAGATGAAGATCATGGGCCTCGTCAAGAAGGGTCAGGGCGCGGAGGCGATGGCCGAGGCCGAGAAGCTCCTCTGCCAGAACCCGCTCGACGCGGACAACATCGAGGCGGCCGTGAAGGCCGCGGAGGCCGCCGGAAAGGCCGACCACGCCGCGATCACCGTCGAGGCCGCGTACGAGTGCTCCAACCGCGACCCCGCGCTCCTCGAGCGCGTCGCCACGTACTACACGATGGCGAAGCGCTACGACAAGGCGCGCGACGCCTACCAGAAGCTCTCCGAGATGAAGCCAGGCGACCAGCACGTCCTCCAGCTCCTCAAGGACACCGAGGCGCGCGCGACGATGAACGCCGGATGGGAGCAGACCGCCGGCAAGAAGGGCGGCTTCCAGAACCTGATCGCCAACAAGGACCAGGCCAAGAAGCTCGACCAGGCGAACAAGGCCGTCATCACCGGAGACGACGCCGAGTCGCTCATCAAGGAGAAGCTCGCCCAGATCGCCAAGGAGCCGAAGAACATGAACTTCCGCCGGGCGCTCGCGCGAATCTACGTGCAGAACAAGCGCTTCGAGGAGGCGATCCAGTGCCTTACGGACGCGATCGAGGCGGCCGGCTCGATGGACCCCGAGCTCGACCGCATGCTCTCCCAGACGTACGTCAGCTACTACGACCAGCAGATCGAGGAGTACCGCGCCGCCGGCGACGAGGAGAACGCCGTCGAGATGGAGAACCAGAAGAACCAGTTCGTCTTCGACGACCTCGCGCAGCGCGTCGAGCGCTACCCGAACGACCTGCACCTCCGCTTCGAGCTTGGCGTCCAGTACTTCACCTACGAGTACTACGACGAGGCGCTCGAGCACCTGCAGCTCGCGCAGAAGAGCCCGAAGGACCGCCTCTGGGCCCTCTACTACCTCGCCATGTGCTTCCTCAAGAAGGGGCAGACGGACATGGCCGTCATGCAGCTCGAGACGGCGCGCGACGCGATCCCGACCATGGACGACCTCAAGAAGAAGATCGTCTACCAGCTCGGGCGCTGCGCGGAGGATTCCGGCGACCTCGAGAAGGCCTACCAGTACTACAAGGACGTCTACGCGGCGGACGTCGGCTTCGAGGACCTCGGCGAGCGCATGCTCGCGGTCAGCCAGAAGCTCAAGCAGAAGTAGCCGCTGCATCCCGCCATGGATCGGTTCATACCTCTCCTCTGGGTGCTCGGCGCGTATCTCGTCGGAGGCATCCCGTTCGGGTTCCTCATAGGCATGGCGCGCGGAGTCGACGTGCGCACGGTCGGCTCGAGGAACATCGGCGCGACCAACGTCTTCCGCACCGTCGGGAAGAAATGGGGCCTCGTCGCCTTCGCGTGCGACGTCCTCAAGGGCCTCGTCCCGACGCTCCTCGCGAAGCGCTTCGCGGCGGACCCGTCGTGGCTTCCGCTCGCCGTCGGCGTCGCGTGCGTGGTGGGCCATATGCTCACGCCCTACATGAAGTTCAGGGGCGGGAAGGGCGTCGCGACGGCGTTCGGGATGCTCATCGGGCTCGTCCCGGCGCTGGTCGGCGTCGCGTTCGCGCTCTTCGCGCTCGTCTTCGCCTGCTCCAACTACATCTCGCTCGGCAGCATCTCCGCGGCGGCGTTCCTCATGGTCGCCGTCTGGTTCCCGATCCTCGGCACCGAGGGGCGCGCGAACCTGCCGCAGTGCATCCTCGTCTCGGCGATCGCCGCGTTCGTGATCTTCAAGCACCGCGCCAACATAGGCCGCCTCCTCTCCGGCACCGAGAGCAAGATATACCTCTTCAAGAAATGACCATTCAACCTTCAGCCTTCCGACTTTGAACTTCGAACTTTCAACTTTCAACTTTGAACTTAAAACCTAGGATCACCGAATGAAGAAGCAGCCGATCATCCGCATCACCGACACGACTCTCCGCGACGCGCACCAGTCCCTCTGGGCGACGCGCATGCGCACCGACGACATCCTCAAGATCGCCGAGACCATCGACAACGCGGGCTACTACTCGCTCGAATGCTGGGGCGGCGCGACGTTCGACGTGTGCATGAGGTTCCTCAGGGAGAACCCCTGGGAGCGCCTCCGCCAGATCAAGAAGGTCTGCAAGAAGACCCCCCTGCAGATGCTCCTGCGCGGACAGAACATCCTCGGCTACAAGCACTATCCCGACGACGTCGTTGACCGCTTCGTCGCGCTCGCGTGCGAGAACGGAATGGACATCTTCCGCGTCTTCGACGCGCTCAACGACCCCCGCAACCTCGAGACGGCGATCCGCTCGGTGAAGAAGTACGGCGGACACGCCCAGGGCACGCTCTGCTACACGACCTCGCCCGTCCACACCGTCGAGAAGTACGTCGAGCTCGCCAAGCAGCAGGAGGCGATGGGCATCGACACGCTCGCGATCAAGGACATGGCCGGCATCCTCACGCCCGGCGCGGCGCGCGAGCTCGTCACGGCGCTCAGGAAGGCGATGCCGGAGATGCCGATCCAGATACACTCCCACATGACGAGCGGAATGGCCGCGGCGATGTACCTCGCCGCAGCGGAGGCGGGCGCAGGGTGCTTCGACTGCGCGATATCGACGCTCTCGTCGTTCTCCTCGCAGCCGCCCGTCGAGTCCGTGAAGGTGATTCTCGAGTCCGAGGGCTTCCAGACCAACCTCGACACCGCGGCGCTCACGAAGATCAACGCGTACTTCAGGGAGCTCAAGGCGAAGCGCCAGCCCGCGTCGACGGCGAAGGTCGAGCCGGTGGACGCAGGAGTGCTCGTGCACGCGATCCCGGGCGGGATGATCTCCAACCTCCGCTCGCAGCTCGCGCAGCAGGACGCTCTCGACCGCCTCCCGGAGGTGCTCGAGGAGCTCCCGAAGACGCGCGCGGACCTCGGTTATCCGCCCCTCGTCACCCCGACTTCGCAGATCGTCGGAGTGCAGTCCGTCCTCAACGTCCTCAGCGGAAAGCGCTACTCGATGGTGACGGACGAAACGAAGCGCTATGCGGCCGGCTACTACGGACGCACCCCGGCGCCCATCGCGCCTAAGCTCCGCAAGCAGCTCTGCGGCGACCTCAAGCCGATCACGTGCCGTCCCGCGGACCTCCTCGAGCCCGGCCTCGCCAAGGCCGCGTCGGAGCTTCCGCCGAACACGATCAAGGCCGAGGAGGACATCCTCTCCTACGCGCTCTTCCCAGAGGTCGCGCTCGGATACTTCAAGTGGCGCAAGGAGGGCGGACCGATCCCGGCCGACCAGGAGGCGACGGCAGGGAAGGTTGAAAGTTCAAAGTTGAAAGTTGAAAGTTCAGCCGCGCAAAACAAGACCCAGTCGCAAGCCGTGGCGGGGACACCAGTCCTCGCGCCGCTGAACGGAACGTTCTACAGGAGCGACGCGCCCGGCAAGCCGCAGATGGCGGCGGACGGCGCTGCGGTGAAGTCCGGCGACGCCGTGTGCGTCGTGGAGGCGATGAAGCTCTTCAATCCGATCAAGGCCACGGCCGCCGGAAAGATCACCTTCCTCGTCGAGCACGGCAAGGCCGTGACGAAGGGACAGGTCATCGCGACTATCGAATAATCCGGCGAAGGTGTCGTCCGACGTTCCAGAGCTGGTCGCGAAGATCCTCGAGCGCCGCGGCGTATTTGCCGCGGACTACGATGCGTTCTTCTCCCCGTCCGTCAGGGACCTCGCGGCCCCTGACGAGCTGCCCGGCGCCGTCGAGGCGGCGGAGGCTCTCGTCGCCGCGGCGCGCGCGGGGAAGAGGATAGTCGTATTCGGGGACTACGACTGCGACGGAGTGTGCGCGACGGCGATTCTCGTGAAGGCGCTTTCCGCGATAGGCGCGGAGGTCTCACCGTTCCTCCCCGAGCGGCTGAGCGAGGGCTACGGAATGTCCGACGCGTCCGTCGAGCGCATGCTCGCGGCGAATCCGGGGGTGGGGCTCGTCGTAACTGTGGACAACGGGATCAACTCCGTCGAGCAGGTGGCGTCGCTTCGCGCGCGCGGGGTGGACGTCATAGTGACGGACCACCATCTTCCGGGCGAGGAGCTGCCCGATTGCGCCGCCGTCGTCAATCCGAAGGTGTCGCATCCCGGCCGGCTCGAGGACCTCTGCGGCGCCGGCGTCGCGTTCATGATTGCGCGGCACATGCTCCGCGTGGCGTTCGGGGACCATCCGGAGAGGTCTCCGGGGATAAGTCCGTTCCTCGTGCTCGCCGGGCTCGCGACGGTCACGGACGTGATGCCGCTCCTCGGGCAGAACCGCATCCTCGTCTCGGAGGCGCTTTCGCGCTTCGACATGCGCGCCCCGGTGGGGCTGCGCGAGCTCTTCATCAAGGCCGCGCCGCGCGGGATGGTGCGCCACACGTCGAAGGACTTCGGCTTCCTGCTCGGCCCGAGGATCAACGCTGCCGGACGCCTCGCGTCCGGAATGGAGGCGCTCGGGCTAGTCCTCACGGAGGACCGCGAGGCTGCGCGCGAGGCTGCGCGCGTAGTGGACAACCGCAACGCCGAGCGCAAGAACATCGAGCAGCGGATGGTCGAGGAGGCGATGGGGAAGGTGGTCGACGGCGCGGCCGCGCAGGTGATCGACCTGCCGGGCGGACACCAGGGCGTCGCCGGAATCGTCGCCGCGCGCGTGATGGAGAGGATGGACCCGAAGGTCCCGGTGTGCGTCATAGTCGACGGACACGGCTCAGCGCGCGCGCCGGACGGGATAAACGTCCGCGACGCGCTCGCAGCGTCCGCGGAGTTCCTCGGGCGCTTCGGCGGACACGCCGCGGCGGCGGGCTTCGCGGTGAACGAGGGCGCGACGGACGACTTCAGGAAGGCCTTCGCCGCGGCGTGCGCGGCGCAGCGCGGCGCATCCGCCGCGGAGGAGTGCGAGGAGGCGGACGCGGAGGTGCGCGCGTCGGACCTCACGATGGAGCTTGCGGAGTGGATTGGGCGCCTCGAGCCGTTCGGCGAGGGGAATCCCGAGCCGGTGTTCGTAATGAGGGACGCCGTGATACGCGACGTGAGGCCGCTCGGGCAGGAGGCGCGCCACCTCGCGCTCGTCGCCGACGGGATGCGCGGCGTGTGGTGGGGCCGCGGCGACCTCGTAGAGGAGCTCAGGCGCTCCTCGTCGCGTCCGCACGACGTCTTTTTCCGCATCGCCGTATCCGACTACGGCACCCCACACGTGGAGCTCCGCGTCGTCGCGATCCGGTAGCCACGCAGCAAAGGACGGTACATCCATGGAAAACTCGACACACAACGGACTGCTTGACCTCTCCTCGACGCTTTTCTCGGGCGCGACCTTCGACTCGAGGCAGGTGAAGCCGGGGATGCTCTTCGTGGCGCTCAAGGGCGAGAGGAGCGACGGACACGACTACATCCCGCAGGCGCTGGAGAAGGGCGCGGCGGGGATAGTCGACGGATACGCCGAGCTCGACCGCGTCGCGCGCGAATACCGCCGCACGCTGAAGGCGAAGGTCGTCGCGGTGACGGGATCCGCCGGCAAGACGACTACGAAGGAGCTCGTGAAGACGTTCCTCTCGACCGTGGGGAAGGTCCATGCGACGGAGGGCAACTTCAACAACCACATCGGGCTTCCGGTGACGATTCTGAACTGTCCGAAGGACGCGGACTTCCTCGTCCTCGAGATGGGCACGAACCATCCGGGCGAGATCGCGCACCTCTGCGACGTCGCCGAACCCGACGCGGCGCTCATAACGAACGTCGGCACCGCGCACATCGAGTTTTTCGGAGACCAGGACGGGATAGCGCGGGAGAAGGGCGTCGTATTCGGGCGGGCGAAGGATTTCGGCGTTGTCTCGAAGGAGAACGCGCGGCTCGACGTCCTTCGCTCCGTAGCGCGCTGCGAACTCGTGGAGGTCGATCCGCGCCAGGAGTGGATGGCGAAGGCCCTGGACGGCATTCTCCCAGGGGACCACAACGTGTCGAACGCGTGCCTCGCCTTCGCGCTTGC
>JAFPDR010000071.1 GCA_017389885.1 Kiritimatiellia bacterium | reverse complement strand
GAAGAGGTCCATGTACTCCTGGCCGTACTTCATGACGTCCTCCGCGAACTCGGAGCCGAGCTTGGAGTAGGTCGGTATCATCATCGTGTAGCAGCGCTCGAGGTTCGCCACCTCGCCGGGGAGCATCTTGTCGAACGGATGCTCCTCGTTCGGGCAGCGCGACTGGAGGAAGCTCAGGAGGTCAGCCGCGGCGCGCTTGCCGGACTCCATCGCCGCCTCCTTGAGGTCCATCGCCTCCTCGGCCGCCATCTGCCGGAGCTTGATCTCGGCGGACATGAGCGTGATCGTGTCCTGCTCCCACTGCGGCTTGTTCTTCCAGTAGTTGCGCAGCTTCTTGACGGAGGCGATCGCCTTGCCGAAGTGCTTGGCGCGGAGATCCGCGTCCTTCTCGGTGCGGCCCTGCTCGGAGGCGATGTCGATCATGAGCCTGTGAGCGTCGACCGCGATCGACATCCTGGACATCTTCTCGTCGTCGAGGAACTGGTCGAGCGAGTCGCGCGCCTCGGCGTAGGCCTTGCGCTTGTAGAGCGCCTTGGCCTGCCCGATGTGCGCCCTAGCGACGGTGATGAGCGAGTTCGTGCCGGCCTTCTGCTTGGCCTTCTCGAACGCCTGGTTCGCGAGGTCCCAGCTCTTGGCCTCGATGAGCGCCTCTCCGGCGTTCACGAACTGCCCGGCCGTGTACGCGCCGTCCGTGCGGAGCATCTCGGCGTATATCTCGGTGCCCTCCTTCCTCAGGCCCATCTCGATGAGCGACTTCGCGAGCTGCGGCTTCGCATTCTTCGCCTCGCGGGACTCGGGGAACTTCTTGGAGAGGCGGTCCAGCGCGTCCTTGGACTTCTCGAGGTCGCCGAGCGCCGTGTAGATCGTGCCGAGGCGGACGTACGCGTTCGTGGAGTACATCCCCTCGGGATACGCGTCGAGGTACGCCTCGTAGCTCTCTGCCGCGTTCCTGCGGAAGTCGTTGAGCTTCGCCTCGGGCTTCGTCATGCGCCTCCAGCAGTCGCCGACGAGGAAGAGCGCCTGCTCCTTGAGCGTCGAGTACTTCGCCTTGTCCGCCTTCGTGAGCGACGGGTCGGCGAGCGCCTTGTCGGCGGTCTTCGCGAACTCGCGGAACTGCTGGATGCCGCGGACGATCTGCGCGGAGCCGGCCTTGAGCGCGGCGTTCACCGCCTCCTCCGTCTCGTTCGTCTCCGCCCCCGCGACGATGTCGAAGCCCTCCTTCTGGTACATCTGCGCGAGCGCCATCCTCGCCTGCTCCTTCATGATCCCGCTCTTCTCGACCTCGACGTACTTCTTCATGGCCGCGATCGCCTCGGCGCGCTCGTCGAGCTTGGAGTGGCAGTACGACTCCTGCGAGAAGGACGCGGCGTAGTAGAGGGAGTTGGTGTAGTGCTTCTGGATGAGGCCGCAGAGCTTGATCGCGTCCGCCCAGCGCTCGGCCTGCATCGCCTCGCCGAGCATCGAGGACGCCGTAGTCGCGGCGCTCACGTGGCGGCGGTAGTTGACGAGGAACGCGCTGTAGAGGCGGTCGGCGCGCGCGAGCTGCCCGCGCTGCTTCTCGCTCGCCGCGATCCTGAGGACCGCGTCGCCCGCCATCGTCATGATCTCGCGGTCGCGTATCCCCGAGAAGCGCTCGGCGAGGTACCCCTCGATCGCGTCCGTGTCGATTCGCCAGTCGGCCGCCTTCGGGGACTCCTTGTTCGCCTGGATGAGGTCGAGGTAGCCGCGCACGACCTCCTCGATGGCGTAGACGGACTCCTTGACCTCGGGATAGCGCCCGAGCACCTCGAGGTACTCCGCGATTGCCTCCTCGGTCCTGTCCTCGGCCATCTTCTCGGCCGGCGAGCGGAACTGCATCTGGCGCACCTTCGCGAGCTGGTCCTGCGTGATCGTCGTCTTGATCTTCGCGCCGTAGTTCTTCTCCGCGAACTCGCGGATCTTCTCGTGCATCTCGCCCGCGTCGGCCGCCCAGGTGGACTCGGGGTAGAGGATGAAGACGTTGAGCGCGTGGTTGAACGCGCCGAGGTTGTTGCGCTTGCCGGAGCTGCCCTTCTCGCCGAACAGGAGCGACTTGACGCGCTCGTCGTCGCGCTTGGGCTTCTTGTACTCCTCCTGCGCCTCCTCCCAGAGCATCTTCGCGAGCATGAAGCGGCAGAGCGGCATCGGCGAGAACTTCCTCAGGCCCTCCTTGCCGTCGGGGTCGAACTCCACGATCTGCTTGTGGAGCTGCTCGAGCTGGCCCATGTACTCGTTGATCGTCTGCTGCGCCTTCGCGACGTCGCCCCTGAGGAGCTCGATGTTCGCCTTCATCGCGATCGCGCGGCCGAAGTACACCGGACGGTCCATCTCCCACAGCAGCTGGTCGACGATCTTCTTCGCGGGGTCGAGGAACGGCCTGCGCTTCTTGACGTCCTTCTCGTCCGTCGCGAGCTTGAGGTACATCTCCGCCGTCTCGCTCGCGACGTTGCACCACGTGTTCGCGTCGTCGTCGCTCTTCTTCTTGTTGATGAGCTTGAGGAGCCCCTCGTAGACCTTGACCGCCTCCGCGAAGCGCTTGTCGCCGACGAGGATCTGCCCCCAGGCGTAGCACGCCTGCATGTAGAACTCGCGTATCTCCTTCGTGGGCTGGGGGAACGCCTTGAAGAACTCGTCGTATATCTTCGAGCACTCCGCCTTCTTGCCGCGGAAGAACAGGTTGTTCGCGACCTCGAGCCTCGCGGCCCAGTACTTCGCGCCCTTGCGGTCGGGAAGCGCCGCGATCTTCGCCTCGGCCTCCTCGAACTTGCCTAAGGAGAGCATGCCGCGGATCTCGATCGCGAAGAACTTGGTCTCGGACTCGGGCCACTTCTTCTTCGTGGCCGCGATGACGCCCTCGGCGAAGTCGGGATAGCCGTACTCGATAAGCGCCTCGACGTAGCGGATCTCGGCCTGGAGCGCGGGGTCCATCTCCTCCACGGGCGCCTCGGCCGCGGCCGGCGCCGCGTCGTCCGCGACAGCGGTGTACGATGCCAGCGGCGACACCGCTGCCGCCGCGCATCCCAGAAATACAAAAGCCTTACTGCACATCATGAGAGTGAAGTATACTACATTTTCCGTCCGAATGGCAAGGGAAAACGTTGCGAATTAATCGGACACAAAACGCACCGCGGATGCCGTCGACCCGGTTCGGACTTGGCCTCTCGCGCCGCCAAACGCCCTTATTTGCCCACAAATACGCTGTAGAAGCCCGATTCCCCGCCGTGGACCGTCACCGCCGGCTCCCACGTGCCGCCGTCTCCGACGGTCCAGTCGCCCGCATCGCATTCCGCCATCTCGCGAAGCGTCGCGCCCTCCTTCAGCTGGTACACGAGCCCCGCGCGCGTCGGAGCTGTCACAAGCCGCACGCTCTCGGGCGACAATTCAATCACCGCGCCCTTCTCGGGGTCAAGCGGCTCCTTGACGAACTCGTCCTTCACCGCCGCGTCGGCTATGCTGACGACACCATCCACCGCTGCGGGAATATCGAGATAGTCCGTTATGTCGCTCTCGCCGCGCACAACGCGCACGTTCGCCCCGTTGGGCGTCACCGTCGCGGAATCAACGGGCGCGCGCACTGTCACGGACGACGCCAGCACGCCCGTCGGAATGCACACGACGACATTCGCAAGCCCCGCGCTCGGGGTGAGAGTCCAGCCGGAGTCCTCGTCGCCGCTAAGCGTCGCGCCGTCGTCGTTCGCGATGTACGGCTTCCCCGTCTCCGCAATCGACGCGACAACGTTGTCGAGGCAGATGTAGCGTCGATAGGCGTTATTGTATTCTGCGGATATCAGATTGATCGCCTGCACCATCGAGTAGTCGTTCGACAGCTTGTAGGACGTGACATT
>JAFPDR010000070.1 GCA_017389885.1 Kiritimatiellia bacterium | reverse complement strand
GGTGGAGGGGCTGGACGGACACGGCCGCGCGGCGACGGTCCGCTTCGAGTAGAGCGTCCTGTGTGGTATCGGAAAGAAATCAGAAAAGCGTCAGATAAATGGAGATTCTAATAACAGTCGGATACGTGATCCTGTGCGTGCTGTTCTTCTCGCTCGCGATAGCGATCCACGAGTTCGGACACTTCATCGTGGCCCTCAAGCTGGGTCTCAAGGTCGAGCGGTTCTCGATCGGCTTCGGACCCGCCATCGTCAAGAAGACGTGGCGCGGAGTCGAGTACCGCATCAGCTGGATTCCGCTCGGCGGATACGTGATGATTCCCGACGTCGATCCCGAGGGGACGAAGAAGCTCGAAGGCGGCAAAAAGGAGGAGGGGAAGGGGAAGAAGGACGTGCCGGCGTGGAAGGAGATCGCCGTCGCGGTCGCGGGACCGGGGATGAACCTCGTCCTCGCAGTGGTGCTCGCGTTCACCCTCGCCGCAATCCCGTCCGTCAAGTTCGGCGAGCTCCCCGCGAAGATCGCCTACACGCTCAAGGACGGACCTGCCGAGAAGGCCGGCATCAAGAAGGGCGACACCGTGGTTTCCGTCGGAGGCAAGCAGGTCGCCAACTGGTCCGAGATGCAGGTCGAGTTCCAGATCGTCGGCGCGCAGGAGACCGAGCTTGTCCTCCGCGACGAGGAGGGCGGGGAGCGGACGGTCCGCGTGACGCCAGAGGCGGACAAGGTGACCGGCATCTACATGATCAGCGCGGTGAGCGTGCCGAAGGAGAACGGCGCGTCGAGCTGGATGCCGCACCGCAATCCGCTGAAGCAGCTCGCGTGGGACGCGGGGTCGATCTTCCGCGTGCTCAAGGGGCTCGTGACGCCGAAGGAGGCGAAGAACACGGCGAAGGCGCTCGGCGGGCCGCAGATGATCGTGGAGGGGATCTACAGGTCCGTGCGCCACGACTTCTGGGACGGCGTCGGATTCCTGCGCTTCCTCAACGTGAACCTCGCGGTGCTGAACCTCCTGCCGATTCCGGTCCTGGACGGAGGGCTCATCCTCTTCGCGCTCTACGCGCTGGTCTTCCGCAGGCGCGTTCCGGACAAGGTCGTCGCGGTGCTTTCGACGGGCTTCATGTTCCTTCTGCTCGGCGCGATGGGAATCCTGATCTTCCGCGACGCGCACAGGAGCTGGAGGATACACACGTACAAGCCGGACGCCGCGGAGACGGCGGAGGCGGAGGCGGGGGAGAACGCTGAAACCAATGGGACGGACAACGCGAGCAATTAAAGTAGGCGGAGTGGCCGTCGGAGGCGGGGCGCCGGTGAGCGTCCAGTCGATGGCGAACGCCGATCCGCACGACGCGGCGGCGCTTTCCGCGCAGGTCGCGGAGTGCGCCGCGCTCGGCTGCGACATCTTCAGGCTCACGGTTCCGGACGTAGAGGCGGCGAAGACGCTCGGCGAGGTGCGGCGCAGGTCGCCCATCCCTCTCGTCGCGGACATCCACTTCGACTACCGCTGCGCGCTCGCGGCGATTGAGGCGGGCGCGGACGCGCTCAGGATCAACCCCGGCAACATCGGCTCGCGCGACAGGGTGGAGGCGGTCGTGAGGGCGGCGAAGGAGAAGAAGGTCCCGATAAGGGTCGGCGTCAATCTCGGCTCCTTGGAGAAGGGTCTCCGCGGCGAACTCGACGCGGGTGCGATAGACGTTCCGGAGGCGCTTGTCAGGTCCGCGCTGGGGCATCTGAAGATCCTCGAGGACGAGGGTTTCCGCGACGTCGTCATTTCCGCGAAGGCGTCGAACGTTCCGGACACGATAGCGACTTACAGGCTTCTCGCGGAGCGGACGGACTGTCCGCTGCACGTCGGGGTGACGGAGGCGGGGACTCTCATCCCCGGCGCGGTTAGGAACTCCGTCGCGCTCGGGATACTCCTCGGCGAGGGGATCGGCGACACGATACGCGTCTCGCTCACGGCGAAGCCGGAGAAGGAGGTGCGCGTCGGGATGGAGATACTCCGCGCGCTCGGGCTGCGCGCGCCCGGTCCGGCGATAACGTCGTGCCCCACTTGCGGGCGCACGAAGGTCGACCTGATGCACGTCGCCTCGCAGGTCGAGATCGCGCTCGAGACGCTGGCCAAGGACGGCGTCAGGCTTCCGAAGGTCGCCGTGATGGGCTGTGCCGTGAACGGTCCCGGGGAGGCGAAGGGCGCGGACATAGCGCTGTGCGGCGCGGACGGGGATTTCGTCCTTTACGTGAAGGGAAAGCAGGTCTGCAGGGTGTCCGAGGAGGACGCAGTCGGAAAGGTGGTCGAGTATGCAGTTTCTCTACAATAACATAGCGGTGTTCCATGTGTTCGCGGTCTGCGCGGTGTTTGCGTGGCTCTTCGGGGGCACGCGCGGCGACTACCTGGTGCCGGTGATGCCGTGGGTCACGGCTCTGCTCGTGGAGGTCATGGTTTGCTTCCCGCAGCACCACGACGGCGAGACGACCTACGAGGCGCGCGAGCGCGTGTGGGAGGCGATGCGCAAGGACCCGCTCGTGTGGCTGTCGCTCGGGTTCATTCTTCTGCTGCTGGTCCCGTTCCTCAACGTCGGGCTCTGCCCCGTGTGCGACTATCCGGCGATACAGGCCGGGGCGGACCCGAAGCCGCTGATCCCGTTCTTCCCGTTCTGCGTCAACAGGATGGAGCACCTCAACGTCGTGATGTGGTTCGTCCCCGCGCTTACGGCGATGGTTGCGGCGAAGCACGCGCTGCTCAAGCGCGGCAAGCGGATGCTGCTCGCGATGGTGGTGTGGAACGGACTTGCCCTCGGCGTGGTCGGGGCGCTGCAGCAGATGACGGAGGCGAAGGGTCCGCTCTGGGTCGAGGAGTGCTTCCAGAACGCGTACTTCTTCTCGACGTTTGGGTATCCGAACATGGCGGGGGACTACTTCACGACGCTGTTCGGGCTCGCCGTCGGCCTCTGGCGCTGGAACCTCGACGAGCTCGCGAAGGCGCCGTCCGAGGTGAAGGCCGCCAGGCCGTCCGCCGAGGCGCCCGCGGAGGCTGACGCGGGAAGCGGCGAGCGCCGCCATCACCACCACCACCACGGCTCGTCCGAGCCGAGGAGCGACGGCAGGTTCTGGAAGAGGCACTACTTCCTCATCCCCGCGGTGATCTTCTTCTTCTGCGCGCTCGACACGCTCTCGCGCGCGGCTGTGATGCTCGTCACGGGACTTGCGATAATCTTCTTCCTCCACACGTTCGTCTGCTCCTTCGCGAAGATGAAGAAGGCGCAGCGCGTCCGCTCGGGAGTGCTCAGCCTCTTCGTGCTCGCGGCGATAGCGGTGTGCGCGGTGATGTTCATGCCGGAGGACCTCCAGCGCGAGGTGAACACGCTGAACACGACGGAGGTTCTGGACCGCGTCACCGGCAAGGGCCAGTACCACGTGCGCGTAGCGACGGAGATATGGAAGGACCACGCGCTCTTCGGCGTCGGAGGCTGGGGCTACAAGCACTTCTGCCTCCAGTACATGACGGACAAGGAGCTGCGGCAGATACAGATGGTCGGAGGTGTCAACGTACACAACGACTACCTGCAGTTCCTCGCGGAGCACGGCATCGTCGGCTTCGGGCTCCTCGTCGTCATCGTCGCGCTGCTGCTCATGCCGCTCGGCAGGGTCTGGAGGGCGATGGTGGAGTCCATAAGGTTCATACCGACGAAGGAGCAGCCTCCGCAGCCCGTGCAGCTCTTCGTCATCCCCGCGCCCGTCTTCTGCATCCTCGCGACGGCGGTCGCCACGTTCATCCACGGCTTCGGGGACTGTCCGCTCCGCTCGCCGGCGGTGCTGACGCTCTTCCTCGTGTCGCTCGCCTGCATGGACGGCTTCCTCCCGCGCATAAGGAAGCGCCCGGAAGACCGCCGCCATTCCTGATCCACCATCCATCATTCATCATTCATAATTCATAATTCATCATTCCCACCTATGCTCCACGTAAACGAAAACTACTCGAAGATACAGGCCAGCTACCTGTTCACCGAAATCGCGCACCGCGTGTCCGCGCACCAGGCGGCGAATCCGGACGCGAAGATCATCCGCCTCGGCATCGGAGACGTCACCGAGCCTCTCTGCGACGCCGTCGTTAAGGCGATGCACAAGGCGGTAGACGACGAGGCGACGCGCGAGAACTTCCACGGATACGGTCCGGAGCAGGGCTACGCGTTCCTGCGCGAGAAGGCGGCGAAGGTCGACTTCCAGGACCGCGGAATCGACATCGCGGCTGACGAGATATTCGTCTCCGACGGCGCGAAGTGCGACTGCGGGAACATCCAGGAGCTCTTCGGGAACGACGTGAAGATCGCGGTTGGCGATCCCGTCTACCCCGTGTACGTCGACACGAACGTGATGGCGGGGAGGACCGGCGCGAACGAGGGCGGACGCTACGGCGGGCTCAGGTACCTGACGTGCGACGCGTCCAACGGATTCGTCCCGGGTCCGGAGTCCGCGGGAGACGCGGACATCGTGTACCTCTGCTATCCGAACAACCCGACCGGCGCGGTCGCGACGAAGGAGCAGCTCCAGAAGTGGGTCGACTGGGCGAACGAGCGGAAGTCGCTCATCCTCTTCGACGCGGCGTACGAGGCGTTCATCAGGACGCCCGGGATCCCGCACTCCATCTACGAGTGCGAGGGCGCGCGCAGGTGCGCGATAGAGTTCCGCAGCTACTCGAAGACCGCGGGCTTCACGGGGGTCCGGTGCGGATACACCGTCGTCCCGAAGGGGCTCGTCGCGTACGCGTCGGACGGCTCGCCCGTCGAGCTGAGGCCGATGTGGACGCGCCGCCAGACGACGAAGTTCAACGGCGCGAGCTACCTCACGCAGCGCGGCGCCGAGGCGATCTACTCGCCCGAGGGCCAGGCTCAGACGAAGGCGACGATCGACTTCTACCTCGAGAACGGGCGCCTCATGAAGGAGGCCCTCTCCGCGCTCGGCTACGAGGTGACGGGAGGCGGGAACTCCCCGTACCTCTGGGTGAACGTGAAGGGAGACAGCTGGGAGTTCTTCGACAGGCTCCTCAAGGAGGCCAACGTCGTGACCACCCCGGGCGCCGGATTCGGAAAGGCCGGCGAGGGGTACATCCGCATCTCGTCCTTCAACTCCCGCGCGAACGTCCTCGAGGCGGTAGAGCGCATCAGGAAGGTCCTGTAGATTTGACGCAACACACACTTCACCAAAAGGAAAGGCACAAAAAATGAAGCAGTTGATTTTCATCGCGGCGGCGGCGGCGATCCTCGCCGGATGCCGCAAGAGCGAGGCGGAGAGGTTCGGCTACAAGGGAGCCGACCTTCATGACGACGACAAGATGTTCTTCACGACCGGACCGACGGTCACGAACTGGCTGCCTGCGCGCGTCCTGAGCGTGTGCGAGGAGTATCCGATGAGCGCCGAGGAGGACGCGCTGATCGCGGCGGCGGGGGTGGTGCGTCCGGGCGAGCCCATGGAGAAGATCCCCGAGGGCTACGAGAAGCTTGCCGACGAGCCGTGGTTCGTCACGTGGAAGAAGGAGTCCGAGGGCTTCGGCAAGAAGGGCGTCGACGGATTCATCTCCCACTTCAACGAGGACAAGAAGGTGTGGGAGACGAGCGAGACGTACTTCTCGACCTACTACAAGGACGAGGCCGCGGCGACGGCGGCGCTCGCCGAGCTCAAGAAGACCGTCGGGGAGAAGTTCGCGCCGAAGAAGTTCTACGACTTCGACAAGTGCTGGGTCGCCGAATACCTGCGTCTCCGCGTGATGTGCGTCGTCGGGCAGAAGCCGGACGGGACGTGGTCGTGCATGCTCGACATCCAGGACAAGAACCGCAGCGGATGCGGACAGTGGGAGCCGGTGGAGGCGCAGGCCGAGCGCCTCGCGGACTACAAGTACCGCAAGGAGTACGCCGCGTGGAAGACCGCCAAGGCGAAGAAGCTCGCTGACAACCACGCCGAGGTCGAGAAGGTGCGCGCGGAGAAGGGCCTCGAGCTCTTCGGCGAGGGCGTCGCGCCGGCGGAGTCCGAGGACGGACGCTTCGTGTACCGCCGCTTCGGCGCTTGCGCGCCGGACGAGGTGAAGGACCGCGAGGAGTTCTGGAAGGAGAAGCTCGACGCGCTCGCGAAGGCTACGGGAGTCGTCTTCGAGGGTGAGGTCGAGAAGCAGGACGCCCCGTCCGGATACACCATCTGGGCGATCGCCGCCTCGAGCGACATCTACGACGTGAGGCTCGACATGGCCTTCCCGCCCGCCGAGGAGAAGAAGGACGCGGAAGCGGATGGCGAAAAGAGCGGCGAGGAGTCCGCAGAGGAGGCCCCGAAGCCGCAGGTCGAATGGCGCGAGCTCTGCCACGAGAAGACGCTGCCCGGCTTCGAGGTCCCGCCGCGTCCGCAGCCTCCGAGGCGCTGACCGTCAACTCTTGAACTTTTCACATTTCAACCAACAGCCAAGGGGAGCATAAGATGAAAAACGCAATCAGGGGGGCCGCGGCCGTTACGGCCGCAGTCATGTCGTGCTGTGCACTCGCGTCCGAAGCCGGACGCGCCGAGGCGGCGGAGGCGGAGGAGCCTTCGTCCGTCGCGTTCAACGCGGGGGCGGATCTCCGCGTGCGCCAGGAGCTTATGGACAACGTGCCGGGGCTGCCCGGGGGCGGACTCCTCCAGCGCGCGGCGGAAGGTCCGTACCGCAACCAGATGCGCTACCGCGTCCGCGCGTGGGGCGAGCTGACGGCGGCGGAGAACTGGCGGCTCTACATGCGCGTCACGGACGAGTTCCGCTGGAACCCGCGTCCGCGCAACCACAAGACGACGTTCCCCGACGAGCTCGTGCTCGACAACCTCTACCTCGACGCGACGGGGCTCTTCGACGACTTCCTCGACTTCCGCATCGGAAGGCAGGACATCTACGGGCTGTACGGACTCGACCACATTTTCGTGGACGGGACGCCGGGAGACGGATCGCGCACCGTCTACGCCGACATGGCGCGCGCCACGCTCCACTTCACCGAGGAGGAGAAGCTCGACCTCTTCTTCCTGCACAACTACGACGACAACCCCGCGCGGTGGGGGACGGAGCGCGGACGGCACCGGACTCTCTCCGGGCTCGGCGGAGGCGCGGAGGTCGAGATGGACGACTGGGGCTGGGGCGGCGTGTGGTCCGGAAAGGCCGCCGACTGGCTTCCGTACCAGCTCTTCGCGATGCAGAAGATCACCGAGCGCTTCACGCGCGGAGGCGTGAGGCATCCGTACACCCGCCGCGAGCTCCTCGGCGTGAAGCTCATGCCGCGCCTTACGGACGAGCTCACGCTCCAGCTCGAGGCGATGGGCCAGGTGGGGCGCAACGGAGACGGCGACTGGCTTAGCGGATGGAGCTCGTACGCGGGGCTCAACTGGAAGCAGCAGACCGACAGCAGCGTGAAGCCCTACGCAAGCCTCGGCGTCCACTTCATGAGCGGCGACAAGAACGCCGCGTCCGAGGACGGAGGGCACCACGCGTGGGATCCGATGTGGGCGCGCGGCGTGTGCGACTCCGAGATATTCCTGTACGGAACGCACTACGGCATCGCGTGGTGGAGCAACATGGCGTTCCTCAACCTCAAGGGCGGCGTCGAGTTCGGCCCGCGCCACAAGCTGTCCTTTGCGACTGGTCCGATGTGGGCGCTCGCGGACGACGGGATGGGTGGCGACGACGGACACTTCAAGGGCTACCTGAGCCAGGCGCGGTACGACTTCCCGATCATGCTCCCCGACAAGGCGGCGGGAGAGAGGCTCGAGATCGTGGGGCACCTCTACGCGGAGCTCTTCAACCCCGGCGACTACTTCGAGACGGACCGTCCGGCGTGGTTCCTGCGCTGGCAGGTCGAGCTGAGGTTCTGATCCGCCGCCGCGCGCAAGGCGGCTAAAGTTGGATAGTCAGGTTTTTTGAGCGGGCGCAAGGTTTCCCCTTGCGCCCGACTGTTGTCTTCTGCTACAATTTGCGCGTAACGACATGAAAGGACGTTCGACGATGAAAAAGACTGTTGCCGCTATTCTGGCGGCCGCCGCGATGGCGGCATTCGGGGAGAACCTGGTCAGCGAGGAGCACCGCGCGTTCGAGGTTCCGTTCAAGGGCGAGGGGCAGATGGGCATGAAGTTCATCCCCGTCTTCTTCCCGAGGGGGACGGAGGGCGCGGTCATATCGTTCGAGGCGAAGGTCACGGACGTGGTGCGCGGCGCGCAGAGCTGGTTCGACGCGCGCATGATGACGAAGTTCATCGACAGCCAGTGCCAGGAGGTGAAGGGCGGTCCGGTCATCGGCGGGTGGAAGGGCACGAAGGACTGGTTCGAGGTGAGGAAGTCCGTGAAGGTCCCCGAAGGCGCCGCGGGCATCGCGCTCATGCCGTGCCTCTTCAACGTCAAGAGCGGTGCGTTCGAGCTGCGCAGTCTCTCAGTCGTCGCGCAGGAGAAGTACGAGGAGCTTCCGGAGGAGAAGGCCGCGCGCGAGGAGCGCGAGCGCAAGAGGACCGAGCAGTGGGCCAGGCGCCGCGCGAAGGCGCGCGAGCGGCTCGACGGCACGGGCTCGATCGCTCCGGCGCAGAAGGAGGGTGAGCTCTACGTCGACCTCAAGGTCAAGGAGCCGGGGAAGATGGTGAACGGATACCGCGAGTACGACATCCCCGAGGGCGTCAAGGCGCTCAAGATGTCCTGGCAGTGGCAGGTGACGGACCTCAAGACGGGCGAGAAGCCGTGGTTCGACGCGCGCATCCTCTACAAGCTCAAGGACGCCGACGGCAGGGAGCTGAAGAACGCGCCCGGTCCGAGCTACGTGCAGAAGGACACGAAGGGCTGGAAGGAGAAGTCCCACTCGTTCCTCGTCCCGTCCAACGCCGTCCAGCTCGTCGTGATGCCGTGCCTGTTCATGGCGAAGTCGGGCGAGATGCAGATGAAGGACGTGAAGATCGCGGAGACCGATCCGCAGCCGCTCCTCGACGCCGCCGCGGAGCGCGAGCGCCAGGCGAAGGCGCGCTACGTCCCGGACGAGCCCGAGAATCGCGAGAAGTGGCCGAAGATGCTGAAGGTCGCCGGAAACAGGCTTGTCGATCCGGACGGCAAGGAAGTCTGGCTGCAGGGCGTCAACGCGGGCGGTCTCGAGACGATCCCGAGCGGCGACCAGCAGGTCAAGTCGACCGTCGTCGCGATCGACGAGTGGCACGCGAACTGCATCCGCCTCCCGATCAACGAGGCGCACTGGTTCGGAAGGAGCCCCTACCAGAACGACGGAGGCGAGTCGTTCAGGCGCGACGTGGACAAGATCGTGCGCCTCGCGGCGAACCGCGGCGCATACGTCGCGATAGACCTCCACCGCTTCCGCGCGCCGAAGCCGGAGCACGTCGAGTTCTGGAAGGACTGCGCGGCGCACTACGCGAACCACCCCGCCGTGCTCTTCGACCTC
>JAFPDR010000069.1 GCA_017389885.1 Kiritimatiellia bacterium | reverse complement strand
TTATGCTAAAAGGTGTTATACCATTTGGCATAACGACGGTATTATATCATGTTTGGGTGTGCTTTGGCAATGGGGTTTCGATAGTGCGCGAGGTGTTACGTCGGTCCGTGGTTCAAACATAACGATTTAGAAAGGATACAACGAAGAAAAGAAAGATTATGGCGCTTGGCGCGGTGCTGGCCTGGGTGTGTGGCGTCTTTGGCGCGACGCACGAGGGCGTGCAGCTGTGGGAGAACGGTCCGCTGTGGGCCAAGACCAACGTCGGCGCGTCCACGGAGAGCGGCTTCAGCGCGTTCGTCGCCGGCAAGCGGTAGGGAGGGTAGCCATAATTCACGATTGATGCGCGGTTCGTAATCGTATGATACGAAACGCGCGGGACGGAAGTGGTATAATCTCCAGCGTATGAAACAGTATATCTGCAACATCTGGTGGTGGCGCCGCGCTCTCGGAGCGTGGTGACGCCGTGCATTGCAGATGTCTTGCCGAGCGGCCCCGCTTCGAACGAAGCAGGGCCGTTTTGCATATAGGGAAGTTTCAAAACAAAAAAGGAGAAATCCGAAATGCTGAAGATTCTTACGAAGGAGGAGTTCGAGCGGCGCACCGCGGACGGCGCGCGCACTCCGGTGTTCCGCGAATACCTCGCGGACCGCGAGACGCCCGTCTCGGTGCTGACGCGCGTGGCCGACGCGCCGGGAGACGTGTTCCTGCTGGAGAGCGTGTACAACGGGGAGCGCAAGGGACGCTACTCCTATCTCGGACTCGGCGCGGCGGATGCGCCGCGCGCCGGCGGGAGGTTCGTCCGCGCGCCGGAGCTTCCGTCGTTCCAGGGCGGAAAAGTCGGATACTTCGCGTACGAGTCGATATCCGACTTCGAGCCGCGCGTCCCGCGCCGCCACGAGGAGGGCACTCCGCCGTCCGCGTTCGTCGAGGTCGAGTCGTTCCTCGTGTTCGACTCCGTGAGGAGCACGGTGACGATCGCGCGGGTCGCGTCCGAAGGGGAGTACGCCGCCGCGATGGCGGAGATCGCCGCGCTCGCCGAGCGCCTTCTCTCCGCCGAGTCGATCGAGCGCTACGTGAAGGAGCGCGGCACATCCGCCGCGCCGTTCCTCGGGGAGTTCCGCCCCGAGATGACGAAGGAGGAGTTCTGCGCTATCGTCGCGCGCTGCAAGGAGGCGATACGCGCGGGCGAGGTGATCCAGATCGTCCCGTCGCAGAAGTTCGTCGCTGAGACGAACCTCTCGGGGCTCGCCCTCTACCGCGCGCTCAGGATCGTGAACCCCTCGCCGTACAACTTCTTCCTGCGAGTCGGCGAAAAGACGCTCGTCGGCTCCTCGCCCGAGGAGCTCGTGAGGCTCGAGGGCGGCATCGGATCGATCGCGCCGATCGCCGGGACGCGTCCGCGCGGCGCGACGCCGTCCGAGGACCGCGCGCTCGAGGAGGAGCTCGTCGCGGACCCGAAGGAGCGCGCCGAGCACATGATGCTCGTCGACCTCGCTCGCAACGACCTCGGCCGCGTCTCGAAGACGGGGAGCGTCCGCGTCGAGGGACTCGCCCACGTCGAGCGCTACTCGCACGTGATGCACCTCGTGTCGAACGTGTACGGAGAGCTTGATCCGGAGAAGGCGGACGCGATGGGGCTCTTCCGCGCGGCGTTCCCCGCGGGCACTCTCACCGGCGCGCCGAAGATTCGCGCGATGGAGCTGCTCGCGGAGTTCGAGAAGTCCCCGCGCGGAGTGTACGGAGGCGCCGCGGGCTACTTCAGCAACACAGGCGACATGAACTTCGCGATAGTGATCCGCACGATGGTCTTGGAGCGCGGGACGCTTACGATGCGCGCGGGCGCGGGGATCGTCGCGGATTCCGATCCCGAGAAGGAATACATGGAGACCGTAAACAAGTCAAAGGCGATCTTCGAGGCCGCCAGATTCGCAAAGGAGCTCGCATGACACTCGTCATAGACAACTACGACTCGTTCACGTTCAACCTCGTCCAGGCGATCGAGGGGCTCGGCGTGGAGACGAAGGTCGTGAGGAACGACAAGATCGACGTCGCGGGAATCGCGGCGATGAATCCGGACAGGCTCGTGATCTCGCCCGGACCCGGCAACCCCGACTCCGCGGGCGTCTCGCTCGCGGCGGTGAAGGCGTTCGCGGGGAAGATTCCGATTCTCGGCGTTTGCCTCGGACACCAGACCGTCGCGCAGGCGTTCGGCGGCAGGATCGTCCCGGCGAAGAGCCTCATGCACGGCAAGACGAGCAGGGTGCGCCACGACGGGAAGGGAATCTTCGCCGACGTGCCGCAGGGCTTCGAGGCGATGCGCTACCACTCGCTCGCAGTCGAGCGCGCGACGCTGCCGGACTGCCTCGAGGTCTCCGCCGAGACGGACGACGGAGAGATAATGGCGCTCAGGCACAGGACGCTTCCAATCGAGACGGTGCAGTACCATCCCGAGTCCATCGGGACGCCCGAGGGCGTCTTCCAGCTGCGCAACTTCTTCGGACTCGGCGAGGGCTCGAAGTCTCCGGCGGAGACGGTCGCGTACCACGAGTTCCGCGGCATCCTCCGCGGCGACTACACGGAGCGCGAGCTTTCCGCGCTGCTTACGCTCGGACGCGAAGACGCAGTCTCGCCGGACCGCCTCCTCGGCGCTGCGCGCGCGATGCGCGACGCGATGGCGAAGATCGACCTCGGCGAGTGCTCGGACGCCGTCGATCTCGTGGGAACTGGCGGAGACGGACATCCCACGATCAACATCTCGACGACCGCGGCGTTCGTCGCGGCGGGCGCGGGTGTGAGGATCGCGAAGCACGGCAACGTCGCGGCGACGTCGAAGAGCGGCGCGGCGGACGTGCTGCGGGCGCTCGGCGCGGACCTTTCGCTCCCGCCGGCGCGGGTGCGCGAGTCGTTCGACAGGACGGGCGTCGCGTTCCTCTTCGCGCAGCGCTACCACGCGGGAATGCGCTTCGCGGCGAACGTCAGGAGGTACCTCGGGTTCAAGACGCTCTTCAACCTGCTCGGTCCGCTCACCAACCCGGCGGGAGTCGTGCGGCACGCGATCGGCGTGTACGATCCGAAGGTGGTCCCTGTCATCGCGCAGACGCTCCTGCGGCTCGGATGCCGCCGCGCGCTCGTGTTCTCGGGCGTCGACGGAATGGACGAGATATCGCCCGTCGGCGTCACGCTCGTCGCAGAGGTTAGGGACGGAGAGGTGAAGACCGGGATCTTCGACGGAGGAAAGGTCGCGGGACTCGGCGCCGGTGCGTCCTTGGACGAGCTTGCGGGAGGCAACGCCCAGGAGAACGCGGCGATACTGCGCGCGACGCTCCGGGGAGAGGTCCGCGGCGTTTGCCGCGCTGCGGTGCTGCTCAACGCCGCGGCCGCGATAGTCGCCGGCGAAAAGGCGGATACGCTCGAGGAAGGGTACAGACTTGCGGAGGAGTCGATCGACTCCGGCCGCGCACTTGAAAAACTGGAGGAGTTCGTGTCATGCAATTCAAGGAATCGCTGAAGAAGCCGGGAACGCGCATCATCGCGGAGTTCAAGAGGGCGTCGCCTTCGCTCGGAGACATAGACGTAACGGCGGATCCCGCCGAGAGGGCGCGGATGTACGAGGAGGGAGGCGCCGCGGCGATGTCCGTCCTCTGCGAGGGTCCGCGCTTCAAGGGGAGCCCGGACGACCTCAGGCGCGCGAAGGGCGCGGCGGGGATTCCGCTCCTCGCGAAGGACTTCATCTCGACGAAGGAACGCCTCGCTGAGGTCCGCTCGGCGGGCGCGAGCGCGGCGCTGCTGATAGTGCGGTATCTCGACGACGCGCTTCTCGCCGAGCTCCTAGCGGAGACGCGCGCGCTCGGGATGGACGCGCTCGTCGAGGCGCACACGGCGGAGGAGATCGCGAGGGCTGTGAAGGTCGGGGCGGACATAATCGGCGTCAACTGCCGCGACCTCGAGACGCTTTCCGTCGACCTTTCGGTGTCGGAGCGGCTTCTCGGGGAGATTCCCGGGGGGATTGTGCGCGTCGCCGAAAGCGGCGTGCGGACGCGTGCCGACATAGAGCGCCTCGCCGCCGCCGGCGCGGACGCGTTCCTCGTCGGCACGACGCTCATGAAGTCGTCCGATCCCGTCCGCCAGCTCCGCGCGCTCACGGGCTCGGAGCCTTGAAAAACCCCTCCTAATTCCCAGGAGCGGCGAGACGTCCCGTCTTGCCGAAAGTTCCTTTGCCTGGCTCGGCAGGGCGGCCGATTTTTTGGTATAATTACCACATTGTAATCCAAATCAGAGGCTAATGACATGAGTTGGTTCGAAGCTAAGGCCGAAAAGGCGAAGATACCACCTGCGAAGGCGCTTTGGGCGATATGCCCGAAGTGCAAAAGCCATTTCGAAAAGGCGGTCTGGAAGAAGAACGGCGGAATCTGCCCCAAGTGCAACTACCACGGGCGGCTCTCGGCCCGCGAGCGCATCGCGCAGATCGCGGACGAGGGGACGTTCAGCGAGGTGTTCCGCGCGGTGACGTACTCCGACCACCTCGAGTTCCACGACGCGACGGGTCCGTACAAGGAGAAGGTCGAGGCGACGATCGCCAAGACGGGCGAGACCGAGTCGATCGTGATGGGCACGGCTAAGATCGGCGGACACGACGCGATGCTGGGCGTGATGGACTTCGCCTTCATGGGCGGCTCGCTCGGCACAGGGACGGGCGAGCGCATCGCCCGCGCGTGCGAGCAGGCGATCGCCGAGAGGCGTCCGCTCGTCCTCTTCTCCGCTTCCGGCGGCGCGCGCATGCACGAGGGCATCCTCTCGCTTATGCAGATGGCCAAGACCTCCGCGGCGATCGCGAAGCTTAAGGAGGCGGGGCTTCCGTACATCTCCGTCCTCACCGACCCCACGACGGGCGGAGTGAGCGCCTCGTACGCGATGCTCGGCGACATCAACGTCACGGAGCCCCGCGCGCTCATCGGCTTCGCCGGAAGGCGCGTCATCGAGAACACGATCCACCAGAAGCTTCCGGACGACTTCCAGTCCGCGGAGTACCTCGAGTCCCACGGCTTCATCGACCGCATCGTCGAGCGCAAGGACCTCAAGGCCTTCATCGCGAAGATGCTGTGGTACTGGGGATTCTAAGTTACAAGTAGACAGGAGATTTTGCAATGGCAAAGAGTGCGATGGACTGCGTGAAGCTTGCGCGCGACGCGAAGCGTCCGCATCTCAAGGACTTCATAGACCTTATCTGCTCCGACTTTGAGGAGCTTCACGGCGACAGGCTGGTGAACGACGACCGCGGGCTTGTCGGCGGTTTTGCGACGATCATGGCCGGCGAGAAGGCGTCCGACAAGGACGTCAAGGTCCTGATTCTCGGACACAACAAGGGCACGACCGTCGAGGAGAACATGACCTCGAACTTCG
>JAFPDR010000068.1 GCA_017389885.1 Kiritimatiellia bacterium | reverse complement strand
AGGTGATCGGCGTGAACGCGCAGCGCATCCAGGAGTACAAGATGTTCGCCGAGCGCGACGGACGCGAGATCGCGGACACGCGCCGCCAGCTCGAGGACGTCAAGATGCAGGTCGAGTCGCTTGCCCAGAAGACGAAGCTGCTCGGCGATTCGCTTGCCGCGGCGCATGAGGCGCTGGACCAGGCGGAGGAGTCCTTCAAGGCGTCCCAGCAGCGCATCGACGCGCTCAGGACCGAGTCGCAGGTTGCGCGCACGGAGTCCGTCCAGTGCGACCGCCGGGCGGCGTCCATCCGCGACGAGATCGCCCGGATGGAGGCGGCCGCGCGCGAGGCGATAATCCGCTGCGAGAGGCTCGTGGCGGACGAGGCGCGGCTGAGGGAGTCCGCGGAGTCCGCCGAGAAGACGCTTGCCGAGATCAAGGCCAAGGCGGACGAGGCGCGCGAGGCGGAGACCGTCCAGGCGGAGGCGTTCGCGTCCGCGAGGGCCGAGCTGGACGACTTGCGCGCGAAGATCGAGGAGGCCCGCGAGCACCTCGGCGACATGCAGTCCCAGGCAGCCGCGAAGGAGGCCCAGCTCGAGATGATGAAGGACGAGGCGAAGGCCAAGGTCGTCCTGGAGGGGATTTTGGAGTCGCAGGACGGCGACGTCAGGATCGTCGCGGTGCCGACGGGGCGCGAGGGCGCGGAGATCGGACATGGCGACAGGCTCGTGGACCACGTGGTCGTCGCGGAGGAGAGCCGGGAGACGGCGGAGGACCTTCTTGGCGACGTCGTGCTCGTCGGAGGCGAGAACGGGCAGTTCGCGCTGAGCGCGTCCGTCGAGTCGTCTTCGGGGCGCCGCTCGCCGATCACCGAGGCGGAGCTTTCGCTTACCGAGCTCAGGAACAGGATCGACGAGGCCAAGGAGGTGCTTTCGACCGGCGCCGAGCGCAGCCAGGCCCTCTCGGCGAAGCTCGCCGAGGCGGAGCGGGCGCTCGCGGAGGCGCGCCGGGCGGCTGCGCAGGCCGAGGGCGAGGAGGCGATGGTCGCGCGCGATGCGCAGGCCGTGAAGGCCAGGCTGGAGTCCGTCTCGCGCGAGCTGGAGTCCGTCCGCCAGGCCAACGCCGACGACACGGAGAAGCGCGCGAAGCTAGCCGAGGAGCTGGAGGAGACCGTCGCGAGGCGCGACGCGCTGCTGGACGCGGTGTCGCTCAAGCAGGAGGAGCTGCAGGTCCTCGAGACGGAGAACGTGCGCGAGTCGCAGACGCTCACGGAGCGCCGCATCGCGGCGAGCCAGATGGAGCAGGAGCTTTCGTTCGTGGGCCAGCAGTCCGAGACGGCGGAGCGCCGCAGGGAGGAGCTGCAGCGCGCGATCGACGGACGCGAAAGCGGCATCCGCGGATACGAGGAGTCCATTCAGCGCCTCACGGACGAGAGCGGCGGGCTCCTAGACAGCCTGGAGGAGCTCAAGGCCAAGGCGCAGGACTGCCATGCGAGGATGGACGACGAACGCGCTCGCCGCTCTGGCATGATGGAGAGGATTTCCGCGGCCGACGCCGCGGTCGCGTCCAAGCGCATGGCGCTGGACCAGGCGCGCGACTTCCGCGGCAAGCTGGAGGTGCAGGCGGCCGAGGCCACGATGCGCCGCCAGAACATCTACGACCACCTGCAGGACGAGTACGGGCTCTTCGCGGACGCGGTGCTGCGCGAGCCGGACCCCGAGTGGAAGAACGGCGTCGTGCCGCCGATGGAGGAGCTTGAGGGCAAGGTCAACAGGCTGCAGTCCGAGATCGCCGCGCTCGGTCCGGTGAACATGGTGGCGATAGACGAGTGCCGCGAGCTCGAGGAGCGCTATGCGCGCGAGAAGGCGCAGGAGGAGGATCTCCTCGCCGCGAAGGCCCAGATACTCGAGCTCATCAACAATCTGAACCTCACCTCAGGCGACCTCTTCAGGAAGACCTTCGAGCAGGCGAACAAGAACTTCCAGGCGATGTTCACGAAGCTGTTCGGCGGAGGCGAGGCGCGGCTCGTCCTCCTCGAGAACGCGGAGGATCCGCTCGAGTGCGGCATCGACATCATCGCGCGCCCCCCGGGGAAGCGTCCGCAGTCCGTGACGCTCCTCTCCGGCGGCGAGCGCACTATGACGGCCGTCGCGCTGCTGTTCTCGATCTTCATGATCAAGCCGGCTCCGTTCTGCATGCTGGACGAGCTCGACGCCGCTCTCGACGACGCGAACATCGGCAGGTTCGTCGACCAGCTCAAGGAGTTCCTCGCGAAGTCGCAGTTCCTCATCATCACGCACAACCAGCACACGATCGCCGGTTCCGACCTCGTGTACGGCGTCAGCCAGCAGGAGAAGGGCGTCAGCCGCGTGATCTCGATGAAGCTGAGCGACCTCGGCGTCAAGGAGAAGAAGTAGCGTCTTCTCCCATGTTCCCAGTCGAAGAGAAGATCGGAGACATCCGCCGCGCGCTCGCGGCGAACAGGGACGTAGTCCTCACCGCGCCTCCCGGAAGCGGAAAGACCACGTGCGTTCCTCCCGCGCTCTTGGACGAACCGTGGCTCGCCGGAAAGAAGATCGTCATGCTCGAGCCCCGCCGGCTCGCCGCGCGCAACTGCGCGACCTACATCGCCCGCAGGCGCGGAGAGGGAGTCGGGGAGACCATAGGCTATCAGGTGAGGCTCGAGCGAAGGGTTTCCGCGAAGACGCGCCTCGAGATAGTGACGGAGGGACTCCTCGCGCAGCGGCTTCTTTCGGATCCGGAGCTTTCGGACGTCGGACTCGTCATCTTCGACGAATTCCACGAGCGCTCGCTCCCCTGCGACATTGCCTTCGCGCTTGCGCTCGAGGTGCGCCGCGCGCTTAGGCCCGACCTGCGGCTCCTCGTGATGTCCGCCACCCTCGACGCGGACGAGGTCGCGGCGCATCTCGGCGACGCCGATATCGTCCGCGCTGAGGGCAGGATGTTCCCTGTGGAGACGCGCTACCTCGGCGACGTATCGGTTGCAGCGGGGGTCGCGCATGCGCTGAAGGAGACGGACGGAGACGTGCTCTGCTTCCTCCCGGGAGAGGGCGAGATAAGGTGCAGCCTCGAAATAATCTCCGGAAACGGTGAATTGCGCGGCGTCGACATTCTTCCGCTCTACGGCAGCCTTCCGAAGGAGGAGCAAGACAGGGTCTTCGAGCGCTCCGCCTCGCGAAAGGTCATCCTCGCGACTTCGATAGCCGAGACGTCCGTCACGATCGAGGGGGTTACGGCAGTCGTGGATTCTGGACTGATGAGGGTGCCGCGCTTCTCGCCCGGCACGGGCATGACCGGACTCGTCACGCTTCCGCTTTCGCAGGACCGCGCCGAGCAGCGCAGGGGCCGCGCGGGGCGCGTGAGGGCGGGTGTGTGCTACCGCCTGTGGACCGAGGGCGCGCAGCAGTCGCGTCCGAAGAAGTCGATGCCCGAGATTCTCGACGCTGACCTCTGCCAGCTCGTTCTGACGAGCGCGGCGTGGGGTGCGCTCGGACGGGAGGACCTTCCCTGGATGACGCCTCCTCCCGCGTCCAACTGGGACCAGGCCGTCTCGCTCCTAAAGATGCTCGGCGCGCTCGGGTCCGACGGACGCCTCACGCCGGCGGGAGAGGCGATGTCGAAGCTTCCGATGCATCCGCGCCTCGCGAACATGGTGCTGGGGAGTGGCCGTGCAGAACGTGTGGAAGGGGTTGGTGTTGCCGCTCTTTTGGCTGCGATAGTAGAGGAGGGTAGCAGGAGCCGCGAGACCGACATCAGGAAGATTGCCGAGGAGGTCAGGGAGACCCCGAACCGTCCGTTCTCCAAACGCATACTGCAGCTTGCCCGCCGGTTCGAAAGCCTTACAATCAAACAATCCAAACAATTCAAACAATCAAACAATCTCTCGGAAGGTTCGCTCCTTGCCCTCGCATATCCCGACCGCGTCGCGAAGAACCGCGGCAACGGATCGTTCCGCATGGTTTCCGGACGCGGCGCGTTCGTCGACCAGGGCGATCCGCTCGCGAAGGCGCCGTATGTCGTCTGCTGCGAACTCGACGACCGCGCGGGCGACGCGAAGCTGTTCCTCGGCTGTCCGATAGACGAGCGCGAGGTCGAGGATCTCTTCGGCGATCGCATCGTCGAGGAGCCGTGCTGCGAGTGGGACCGCCAGAACGAGCGCGTCAAGTGCGTCGTGAGGCGCAGGCTCGGCGGGATGGCGATGAAGGAAGTCGCGGTCAACGCGGAGTCGCAGGGCCGCAGTGACGAGGTCGCGTCCTGCCTTGTGGCGGGCGTCCGCCAGAAGGGGGTCGACAATCTGCCGTGCTGGACGAAGGAGTCGCGGCAGCTCCGGGCGCGGATGCGCTTTGTGCGCAAGTCGCTCGGCGAGAGCTGGCCCGACCCAAGCGACGATGTCATTCTTGCCGCGCTGCCTGGTTTTGTCGGCGGGATGACGAAGTGGAAGGATCTGGAGCGGCTTGACCTGTTTTCGGTTTTCGACTACATCCTATCGGAGTCCGGACACGACCGCCGCGAGCTCGACCGCCTCGCGCCGACGCGCATGGAGGTTCCGAGCGGAAGCCACATGCTGATCCACTACGAGGGAGACGAGCCGACGTGCGAAGTGCGGCTTCAGGAATGTTTTGGCCTTATGGAGACGCCGAAGGTCGCGGGCGGGAAGGTTCCGGTCGTGATGACGCTCCTCTCGCCCGCGCAGCGTCCGATCCAGATCACGAAGGACCTCGCCGGCTTCTGGCGCGAGGGCTACGCGCTTGTCCGCAAGGACATGCGAGGGCGCTATCCGAAGCACTACTGGCCCGAGGATCCGTTCACCGCCGTCGCGACCCGCCGCGTCCGCCCGCGATAGCGGAACGAGGGATTCATAACGGCAGACGCGCTTGTCGCGTTTTTCTCCGCCGGAGGTCGGATGCGTCCCGCATCCGACACGGCGAGACGGGACGTCTCGCCGCTCCTTGGGGTGCGCCTCGCAACGCATGTCGCGTTCTCGTGTGACTCGCAGGCGAGCGAAGCAATGAATTCAGCGGAGGGCGTGAGGCGCGGGGCGGCTGCGCAGCATGATGAGCGACGGGGAAAAACCACGAGGGCGACCCGATTTCGCCGCGTCGCCCTTTTTGCCGAGAGGCCCGGCGGCACAGGCAAAAAGGTAAAAGACCGCGAAATCGATGTCGCACCGTGGTTTTTCCCCGGGCCTTGCGCCAGCAAGGCAGCGAATCACTGGCAAGCAGCCGCCCCGCGCCGAGCGCCCGTAGCGTCCGGGGTGGATAGACGCGCCCGTGCGGAAATGGTAAAATATGCGGCCTTATGACAGCAATAGTCGACTACAGGGCCGGAAACCTGACGAGCGTGAAGAACGCGTTCGCCGCGCTCGGCGTGGAGACGGTCGTGACGAGCGACCCCGCGGTCGTCGCGTCCGCGGACCGCGTGGTGTTCCCGGGCGTCGGAGCCGCGAGGAGCGCGATGGACAACCTGCGGAGCCTCGGACTCGCCGACGCCGTGAAGTCCGCGGCGGCCGACGGACGTCCGTTCCTCGGCATCTGCCTCGGGATGCAGATACTTTTCGAGCACAGCGAGGAGGACGGTGGAGTGGATTGCCTCGGCGTCCTCAAGGGGCGCGTGCGCCGCTTCCCTGACGGAACCGGCGACAAGATCCCGCAGATCGGCTGGAACGACGTGTCGCGGACGGAGCGCGGCGAATGTGCCGCGGACTTCGCGGGGCGCGAGTTCTACTTCGTCCACTCCTACTACGCCGAGGTCGTTCCCGAGACCGCGCTGGTGACGGAGTACGCGGGCGTGAAGTTCACGGCGATGGTGCAGAAGGGCGCGCTCTGGGCGTGCCAGTTCCATCCCGAGAAGTCCGGCCGCGTCGGACTCGATCTTCTCCGCGCCTGGCTCGACGTCCGCCGCCAGTAGCCGAACCTTAAACTTTAAACTTCAAACTTCAAACTTCCCCATGCTGACCAAGCGAGTCATACCGTGCCTCGACGTGCGCAACGGACGCGTCACGAAGGGCGTGAAGTTCAAGAACAACGTCGACCTCGGCGATCCCGTCGAGATGGCCGTCGGATATTCCGACGGCGGTGCGGACGAACTGGTGTTCTACGACATCACCGCGTCGGCAGAGCACCGTCCGATCGACATCGGGATGGTCGAGGCGGTCGCGAAGTCGGTGCGCATTCCGTTCGCCGTCGGCGGAGGCATCTCGTGCGTCGCCGACATGGAGCGCGTCATCCTCGCGGGAGCCGAGAAGGTGTCCGTAAACTCGCTCGCGGTCAGGAACCCCGGCATCATCGCCGAGGGCGCGAAGGCGTTCGGCGCGCAGTGCATCGTGCTCGGGATGGATCCGGTGCGGAGCGGCAAGACGCCGAGCGGATACGAGATCACGACGCGCGGATTCCGCGAGTTCACCGGCATGGACGCCGTGGAGTGGGCGAAGAGGGCCGCGGACCTCGGGGCGGGCGAGATCGTCGTCAACTCCGTCGACGCGGACGGAACGCGCGAGGGATTCGAGCTCGAGATCACGCGCCTCATCGCGGAGGCCGTAGGAGTGCCCGTCGTGGCGTCCGGCGGAGCGGGGAAGCCCGAGCACCTCGTCACCGTGTTCCGCGAGGCGAAGGCGGACGCGGCGATCGTCGCCGGGATGATCCACTTCGGCGACTACACGATCGCCGACATCAAGAAGGTCATGCACGAAGGCGGCGTCCCGACGCGCATGAGCTGGTGAGTAAATTTCTGAATTTACCCCATTGACTGCGCGGCGTCGGTTATGATATACTATCTCTCGTTTTTCGGGCTATTAGCTCAGTTGGTTAGAGCGCTTCCTTGACATGGAAGAGGTCAGTGGTTCGAATCCACTATAGCCCACCAGTTCCCCCTCGAGAGTCGACGCCTTCGCGTCCGTTTCAACCAAGGAGTGCGTTCATGAGCAAGCGAGTCCTCGTCACCGGAAGTTCACGCGGAATCGGAAGGGCGATTGCGGACGCGCTTGCGTCCGAGGGCTACGAAGTCGTCACCCATTCGGTCCGCTCAGGCGGCACGGACCTCGTCTTCGACGTGTCGGACCGCGCGGCCGCGAAGGCCGCTCTCGACGCTGACATCGCCGCGCACGGTCCGTACTACGCCGTAGTCCTCAACGCCGGCATAAACCGCGACAACGCCTTCCCCGCGATGGAGGACGAGGAGTGGGATTCCGTTATGCGCACCGACCTCGACGGATTCTACAACGTCCTCAAGCCGTGCCTCATGCCGATGATCATGGAGCGCATACGCGGCAGGATCGTCGTCCTCTCGTCCGCCTCCGGCGTCGTTGGGAACCGCGGGCAGGTCAACTACTCCGCCGCTAAGGCGGGTCTCGTCGGCGCGGCGAAGGCGCTCGCCGTTGAGGTCGCGAAGCGCGGCATAACCGTCAACGCCGTTGCGCCCGGCGTGATCGAGACGGACATGACGAAGTCCATCGAGCCGGAGGCGGTCGAGGAGGTGAAGAGGGCGATCCCCATGCGCCGATTCGGCCGTCCGGAGGAGATCGCGTCGCTCGTCTCGTACCTGCTTTCGGACGGCGCGGCGTATCTGACGCGCCAGGTAATCTCGGTCAACGGCGGGATGTACTGAAATATGGTATAATATCCGCCGTTTTGCCCGGACGCTGTGTCTGGACCGAAAAAGAAAGGAATCAAGAAAATGAAGTTCGCATACATTGCCGCCGTCGCCATGACGCTCGTCTCCGCCGTCGCCTTCACGGGCTGCGAGAAGAAGGAGCCCACCCTCGGCGAGAAGCTCGAGCAGACAGGCAAGGACGTCCAGAAGGCCGCCGAGAAGACCGCCAAGGACGTCGAGAAGGCCGCCGAGAAGGCTGCCGACGACGCCAAGAAGGCCGCCGACGATCTCGCCAAGTAAGATTGCGCGACACGATGGGACGCGGCGCGTCCCGAAGGGCGACCCGGCATCAGGCCGGGTCGCCTATCTTTTCCCCGCAGAGGACGCGCGTCTCGAGTCCCTCGGCGGAATTCCGCACGAGGTCTTCGTCGAACCTCAGCGCGCCGGCCTTCGCAACTATGACGACAGTCGAGCCGCCGAACTTGAAGTATCCCTTTTCGTCTCCCTTCGCGTGCGTTTCGCCGCTGTAGGTCTGGACGATCGTGCCGACGCCGAACGCTCCGACGTCAACCATGTGGAACGTGCCGAAGGACGCCTCGCATTCCGCGATCTGCCGCTCGTTGTCCGCGTATACGTCTGGACAGCGCAGAAGCGCGATGGGGTTCACGGAGTGGTATTTACCGGGAATCGTCCTGACCGGGCGCGGCGTTCTGCAGTCGAACGGGAAGTGGAAGCGGTGGTAGTCGACGGGAGCGAGCCGCACCACGGCGACGTCGAGGCGTCCGGACGGCGCGCCGCCGGCGAGAACATCGCGCAGGGTGCGCGTCGCGCCCTTGAGCGGAAACGGCGAGTCCGCGTCCGCGTCGAGGAAGAGGCGGAGCCTTCCGTCCGCGGGACTGACGAATCCGTCCCCGAGCGGACGGCTCCCCGGCTTCAGCCTGCGCGTGAAGAAGTCGTTGAACGAGGCGTATTCTCCGATCGGCTTCTCCGCCTCCTCGGCGCGGCATCCCGGGATCGCCGCGAGCTTCGCGATGTCCTTCCTCGACGAGGGCGAGTCGTAGCGGCGCCCCATGAAGGCGGAGACGGCCTTCGATCCGAAGAGGACGGGCCACATGGTGCGTCCGAGCAGCGTCTCGTAGGCGAAGCGCAGCGCGCGATCGCCCATGACGGACTCGACGACCCTCTTTCCCGTGGCGCGGTCAACGTATTCGATCTGGTTCATGCGGTAATTATACCAAATCCGCGCCGCGCGGACATCGGATTTGGTATAATACCCCCGCTATGAAGACTTTGCTCGTTGGATACAAGGCGGCCGATCTTGACGCGGGGCTTCTCGAAGGAGACGTCACGTGCCATGTGCTCGACATCTACCACCGTCACGCCATAGAGAAGGTCTGGCACGCGAAGTGCGTCTGCTCGCCGCACCTCCCCGAGGGGCCGTGGGACGTAGTCAAGTTCAGGACGGGCCCCAAGATCATGTCCGGCGAGCTCTCGCTCGACCTCCTGCAGGAGATACACCTCCTGAAGCCCGCGAAGTTCGAGCTTGACTTCGTGGGACGCGAGCGCGACAGGAACGACCTGTTGGACAAGATCAAGGACGATCCGGACCGCGTGCGCTCCTTCAGGGCGGAATGGCCCGCGAGCGTCCCGGGCGGAAGAAGGCTGATGTTCTCGAGCTACCCCGGCTGCTTCTGCCACAGGCGTCTCGACGAAGGAGGGCTCGCCCTCGCCGAAGTCGTCTCCAAGGACCTTTCAACTTCCCAACCTTCAGCCTTCAACTTGCTCGACATGGGCTGCGGCTGCGGTCTTGTCGGGTTCCTCGTCGCCGACAGGCTCGCTCCCGCTTCCGTCTCGCTCGTCATGGTGGACTCGCACGCGAGGGCCGTGGAGGCGGCGAAGGAGAATTCCGAAAAGTTCGGAATCGCCGCGGAGGTCGTGCTTGCGGACGACGGGAGCCCCGCGCGGATGGACGGGACGTTCGACGTGTTCGTCGGGAATCCTCCGTACTACAGCGACTACCGCATCGCGGACGTCTTCCTCGAGACGGCGAAGAGGGCGCTGAAGGCGGGGGGAGCCTGCTACACCGTCTGCAAGAACGCGGCTGGGCTCGAGCCCGTGCAGCGCCGGTACTTCCCGGACGTCGAGATAATAAAGCGCCGCGGATACGCCGTCCTCAAGTCCGTGAAAAATTGATATAATATCGCCATGATCCTATTCAACAACAGATTCCGCCTCTGCGAGCTCTTCGGCATTCCGATCTACGTCGACTTCTCGTTCGCCATCCTCCTCCTCATCTTCGTGACCTCGGCCCGAACGTTCTCAGAAGGCATGACGGAGGCGATACTCCTCGCGTTCTCCGTGATTGCGCACGAGTTCGGCCACTCGCTCACCGCGCGCGCGTTCGGCTACCAGACGAACGACATAACGATATCGCTGCTCGGGGGCTGCGCCTCGCTCATTTCGCTTCCGCGCAAGGCGTGGCAGGAGCTCCTTACCGCCATAGCGGGTCCGTTCGTCTCGTTCGTCCTCTCCGGCATCGGCTTCGCGGCGCTTCTGTTCCTGCCGATCGAGAACGACTGGCTGTGGTATGCGTTTCTCTATCTCGCGTGGATGAACCTTATGCTCGGCGGCTTCAACCTGCTGCCGGGCTTCCCGCTCGACGGAGGGCGCATCTTCCGCAGTGTCCTGAGGGCGTTCATGTCGCGTCCGAAGGCCACGCTCGTCGCGATGTGGGTAGGGCGCGTCTTCGCGATCCTGCTCGGCCTCTCCGGACTCCAGGCGATCTTCTCCGGCGGGAACTGGGGCTTCATACGCATCCTCATCGCCTACATGATCTGGACCGAAGGGTACCGCGAGTACCAGCTGGCGCTCATGGAGTCGAGCTGGGACTACAGCGACTACCGCGCGCGCGTTTCGCCCCCTCCGTACGGCGGAGACGGAGACGACGTCGACGTCACGCGCGACTGATACGGCCAACGCATCAAAAAATCCTTCTCCCCGCTGACGCGAGGTAGAACGAATTTTTGATGCGTTGGAAGTGTTCCAGCAGCCAGCAGCCAGCGTTCAGCGCCCAGTACGAGCGGTCGTGGCGCGTCCTTCCGGTTTCAGGAGGTGTTCCAGGCGCTATTT
>JAFPDR010000067.1 GCA_017389885.1 Kiritimatiellia bacterium | reverse complement strand
GAACGGACACGTCACACCGACGACGTCGGGCTTCGCCTCCTCCATCGCAGCCTTCAGGTGCCTTTCGAGGGGAGCGTCCATCACGCCGCGCCGCTTCACGCGCCTCTCCAAATCGCCGAAGTCCGTTACTGCGCGGCAGAGGTGCTCGGCGTAGCGCGAGAAGCCGAAGTCGGGATCGACGTTGTCGCGAATCCAGATCGCAAGCTCGTCGATCGCCTCGCTCGCCTCGCGCTTCGCCTCGATGGGCGCGGGGCCGGACAGGAACTCGAGGAGCTCGTCCGTCGTCTCGTCTCCGTACTTCAGCAGCACGTCCCGCGCGACCTTTATCGACAGGTCGCGCTGGAACACCTTGAATCCGCGGCTCTTGAGGAAGCCCGCGAGGTGCATCGTCGCGGGATACGGCGTGTTCGTCTGCAGCAGGGGCGGCGTGAGGAGGAGAATGCGCTTCTTCATGTCTCGATCTGGCGCATTGAAGCGGACTTCGCCTCGCCGTCGCATCCGGCGAGCTTCGCGAGCGCCTTCGCCGGAACGAGCACGTTCTGCGCCCCGTCCTCAATTCCGAGCTTCATCAGCGCCGTGCGATAGCTGTTCTGCGCGTCGGAAAGCGACTTCCCGACCTTCTCCAGTGCCGTGAACGCGTCGTCCATCCTGTCCACGATCTGCTTCGCCCTCTTGGCGATCTCCTCCTGGTTGCGCGCGACCTCGATGCGGTCGAGCGCCATCTTGAAGAGGAGCACGTATCCGTAGAGCATCTGCGGCGTCGCGAGCACGATCTTCTTCGCGTTCGCGTGCGCGACGAGCGAGGGGTCCGCGTTCACCGCTGCGAAGTACGTCGCCTCGCTCGGCATGAACATCACGACGACGCTTGAGTATACCGACTCGGGATCCTTGTCGGCCCTCTTCATCTTCTCTGGATAGTTGCGCGCGGCGAGCGCGTCCACCTGGAGCTTCACGCGCTTCGCGTGCTCCTTCATGAGCCGCTCGGCCTCCGCGGCGTTTCCGGCGCGCGACGCGTTGACGGCGGCGATGAAGTCGGTGATGTTGACCTTCGCGTCGACGAGCAGCTTCCTGTGCGCGCCGTCGAATATCGTGACGTCCGGAAGCCCCGCGCCCTGCGCGCCCTCCTGCTCGACGAAGTTCTCGCCCGGCCTGAGCCCCGCGTCCTCGAGCACCTTGCGGAGGATTCCCTCGCCCCAGTTGCCCTGCACCTTGCTCCCGCCCCTCAGGGCAGCGACGAACTCCTCCGCCTGGCGTCCGAGCCCCGCCGCCTTCTGCCCGACGTCCTCGATGCGCGCCTGGAGCGCGCTGCCGAGCTTGAGGTTGGACGCCTGCGCGTCGTCCGCGGCGCGCCTGAACTCGTCGAACTTGATGCGCAGCTGGTCGAAGAGCGGCTTCACCTGCGCGGCGTTCTGCTCGGCGAGGGACTTCGCCTTGCCCTCGAGGGTGGAAGCCGCGAGCGACGAGAACTCGGCCCGTAGCGCGGCGATGCGTCCCTCGGTCTCGCGCCTCTGCGCCTCGATGAGCTCGCCGAACCTGCGCTCGCCAGAGGCGAGGAGCGACTCCGCCGCCTTCGCGCCCGCGCGCGCCTCCGCGACTCCGGCGCGCATGAACGCATACACAAGGGCGGCGGCAACGAGCGCCGCCGCGACCCCTATCGCTATTTCGACCAGCATTCCATTCCTTCCCTTCTCACTGCGCCGACGCGCTCGGCGCGAAAAACACGATCTTCGGCGCGTCCTCCCTGCGGGACTTGACGAGCATGACGCGCGCCTTCGCCGTTCCGTCCGGAATCTTGTAGCCCTTCTTCGACGTCTGCTTGACGGTCACGGACTCCACGCCGCACACCGCGCCGGAAGGAGTCTCGAATACGATCTTCAGCTGGACGGGGTCCGAGTCCTTCGCAAGCGTCAGGTTCGCGCTCACCTTCCTCAGGTCGGAGTCGATCCGCAGCTCCCTGTGGTCAACGACGAGCGCCGGATCCTCCTCCACGTCGTACGACTTCGGCACTATCGCCCACACGGCGAGAGCCGCGAGGAGCGCCGCTGCGCAGGCCGCGGCGATGACAGCGCTTTTCCTTGCGCGCCACCTGTCGCCTCCGCGCTGCATGACGCTCGAGACCTCGAAGGGAAGGTAGCGGAACGACACCGTGCGCTCGGTCGAGTCGTAAATGACGTACGACGAGTAGCACTGTCCGTCGCTGTCGCGCGGATACCCCACGGACCCCGGGTTCACGATGTAGCGCTTGTGGTCCTCGATTGTGAAGTCCTGCGGCTCGGTCTTGTACACCCTGCCGGAGCGTCCGGTGAGGAATATCGCGGCCTCGTGCGTGTGCCCGACGAACACGAGCCGCGCGTCGGTCTTCGCGAAGTTCGCCTCCGCGCCGGACTCGTCGAGGATGTAGTAGAACTTCGGCGGATCGAACACGTCGCCGTGGGACGCGATCGCCTTGTCGAGGGTGCAGGTGTAGGGAAGGTTCCTCAGCCACTCGACGTCGCCTTCCGAGAGCGCCTCGCGGTGGCGCTCGACCGCGTCCTTTGCGAAGTCGATGAACGTGGACGCGTCGCCGCGTCCCGAAACCGCGTCGTCGTGGTTCCCGGCAAGCGTGACGAAGCACGTCTCCCTGACGAGCGCAAGCGTCTCCGCCGGCTGCGGGCCATAGCCGACTACGTCCCCAAGGCACACGAACTTGTCGACTCGGCACGCCTTCGCGTCCGCTATCACGTTCTTCAGCGCCGTCAGGTTGGCGTGTATGTCGGATATTATCGCGTACTTCATTTTCTGCGGGAATTATAGCAAAAATCCCCGCAGCCGTGTTGCGCCGGTACAGCGTTTTATTTTGTCTGTGCCGAGAGGCGGCGGACGAAGTCGCGCATCGCCTGGTTCGCGGCCGGCGCGACGCTGCCGTGCGTGCGGCCGGGATACTCGCGGAACCACACGTCGTCCCTGCCAAGGCGCTTCATGCTGACGGCCATGAACTCGTTCTCCTCGACGCGGCACGGGAACTCCACGCGTCGGTCGCCCGTTATGAGCATCAGCGGGGCGGACTTCGCGTTGGAGTAGTACAGCGGCGCGAGCGCGTCGATCTTGGGGAGGTACTGCGGATCCTTGTCGCCGGAGAAGCTCCGGACCGCGAAGTGCTTGGTGACCTGTCCGCTCACCGGGACAAGACCCGCGAGCTCCTCGGGGGAGTGTCCGTACTTCGCGAGCCGCGAGGCGTCGAGCCCCGCCATGAGAGTGAGGTATCCGCCCGCGGAATGCCCGGCGACGAACACCTTCTTCGGGTCTCCGCCGTATTCTGCGATGTGGTCGAGAGTCCACGCGATCGCGCGCGCGGCGTCGTCGATGCATCCGTCCGCATCAGTCTCTGTGAGGAACCGGTAGCGCACCGCGACCTGCGCGATGCCGTCGTCTCCGAGGCTGCGGAAGCCGGGCTTCCCGCCCGTGAGGCCTCCGCCGTGGAACCAGACGAGCGTCGGGAATCCCGTGCGCCCCTCGGGGACGCGCAGCTTGAGCCAGCAGTTGGTGGAGACGGACTGCTCGCGGTAGTCGATGCGCGCTATCTCGCGGACCGCGCACTTCGCCTCCGCGTCGAGAAGCGCGGAGCAGAGCCAGAGAAGCGGGGCCTGCCCGTGGGGATCGCCGTTGACGCGTGCGCGTCCGAGATAGTGGTCGCGGCTGTTCTCGGGACCCGTCCCCTCGCAGACGTCGGAGATGTTCGCGTGCTCGTCGAGCTTCGAGACGAGCGCGAGGTACGCGCGCTTCGCGGCGGGCGCATACACGGAGGCGTCGAGGAGTCCGTGGTTGACTCCGCTCTGGAATGCGTACGCGAACATCGCGGAGCCCGAGGTCTCGTCCCACGACTCCCTGTCGTCGACGATCTGGCCCCAGAGGCCCGACTCGCGCTGGTTGGCGAGCAGCGTCGCCATCATCTTCGCGTGGCCCGCCTTTATCGCCTCGCGGTGCGGGTTGTCCTCCGGAAGGTACTCGAGCAGGAGCGACATTCCGGCGGCCATCCATCCGTTGCCGCGCGCCCACGCGAACGGCGCCTCGGGCGAGTGGTTGAAGAGTCCGTCTGGATTCTGTATCTTCGAGAGGTAGAGCGCCATCTCCTTCGCCGCGCGCTCGACGAAGCGCCTCTCGCCCGTGATCCTGTACGCCTGCGTCTGCAGGAAGGTGATCATGTACATGTCGTCGATCCAGAGGCGCGTCTGCGACGAATAGCCCTTCTTCCACCATTCCATGCGCTCGGCGAGCGGAGGCAGCTCGAAGTACCACGGATACGCGTCCTTCGGGCCCGGCTTCTCCCACTGCCTCTCCGCGAAGTCGACGGCCATCTCCGCCGCGCGCCTGTCGCCGGAGGCGAGGAACACCTCGGCGGGGAGCGCGCCGAACACGTTGAAGTCGACGTGGCGAATGGGCGTCACCGCGAAGCGCGCCTCGCCGTAGAAGCGGTCGAACGACGCGACGAGCTCGTCCAGCGTCTTCCAGTCGCAGCTCTTGCGCGCGCACGCGATCGCGTTCGCCCAGAGCGACACGACGGCGTAGTG
>JAFPDR010000066.1 GCA_017389885.1 Kiritimatiellia bacterium | reverse complement strand
CCGCAAGGTCGTTGCGGCGGCTGAGTAATCCGCTTTCGGGAGGTTTCCGCTTATGACGCGGATTGCCCTTGACGCGATGGGGGGCGACTATGCCCCTGGCGAGATAGTCGTCGGCGCGGTTGAGGCCGCCGTCGGCATTCCGAACGTGAAGATCCTCCTGGTGGGGCAGCTTGCTCCCATCCAGGAGGAGCTCGGCAAGCTGGAGAAGGACCTGAAGAAGTCCGCCCAGACTGCAATCGAGCGCGGTCTTCTCGAGATCGTCCATGCGCCCGACGTGGCGGAGATGGACGAATCGCCCGTCGACGCCGTCAAGAAGAAGAAGGACTGCTCCATCAACGTGGCGATGCGTCTCGTGAAGGAGGGGCGTGCGGACGCTTTCGTGTCCGCGGGCAACTCCGGCGCGGTCGCGACGAGCGCGATACTCACGCTCGGCCGCATCCCGGGCGTGAAGCGTCCGGCGATCGCCACGGTGATGCCGAACAGGAACCCGAAGCGTCCGCTCCTCGTGCTCGACGCGGGCGCGAACATGGACTGCCACCCCGAGTGGCTCGTCCAGTTCGCGATCATGGGCAACGCCTACTCGAAGGCGGTGCTGAAGCGCGGCGTGCCCGCGGTCGGTCTCGTGTCCATCGGCACGGAGGACTGCAAGGGCAACGAGATGACGAAGGCTACGTTCCCGCTCCTCAAGGAGGTGAAGGACATCAACTTCGTCGGCAACATCGAGGGCAAGGACCTCTACAAGGGGCACATAGACGTGGCCGTCTGCGACGGCTTCGTCGGAAACGTCGTCCTCAAGACGACCGAGTCCATCGCCAAGGCGATCGTCTACTGGCTCAAGAAGGAGTGCTTCAAGGGGCCCCTGCGCTTCCTCGGCGCGCTGCTCCTGCGCGGCGCGTTCCGCTCGCTCAAGAACCAGCTCGACCCCGAGATCTACGGCGGCGCGCCGCTTCTCGGCGTCCCCGGTGCGGTCATCATCGGCCATGGCAGCTCTTCCCACAAGGCTATCTACTACGCCGTAAAAGCCGGCGTCGCTGCGGCGACCAACGACGTGTCGGGGCTTATCCAGAAAGCGATCGCCGCGCACGCCGAAGACCTTAAGCAGCAATGAGCGACTACAATTTCTCTGCCATCGAGAAGAAGTGGCAGAAGTACTGGTTAGAGAACAAGACTTTCAGGACAACGGACGGAACGGACGGGCGCTCTGGCGCGTCCGCACCCCAGCCCAAGGACGATCGTCCCAAGTTCTACTGCCTCGACATGTTCCCGTATCCGTCGGGGGCGGGTCTGCACGTCGGGCACCCGGAGGGCTACACGGCGACGGACATCCTCTGCCGCTACAAGCGCATGAAGGGCTTCAACGTGCTGCATCCGATGGGATGGGACGCCTTCGGCCTTCCCGCCGAGCAGTACGCCGTCGAGACGGGCACGCACCCCGCAGTCACCACGAAGAAGAACGTCGACCGCTTTCGCGAGCAGATCCGCGCGCTCGGCTTTTCCTACGACTGGGACCGCGAGGTCAACACGACCGACCCCAAGTACTACCGCTGGACGCAGTGGATCTTCGAGCAGCTCTACAAGAAGGGGCTCGCCTACGTCGCGGAAGTGCCGGTCAACTGGTGCCCAGCGCTCGGAACGGTCCTTGCGAACGAGGAAGTCATCGACGGCAGGAGCGAGCGCGGGAACCATCCCGTCATCCGCCGTCCGATGCGCCAGTGGATGCTCAAGATCACCGAGTACGCAGAGCGCCTCCTCAATGACCTCGACACGCTCGACTGGCCCGAGGGCATCAAGGAGATGCAGCGCAACTGGATCGGCAAGTCGACCGGCGCGCTGGTGGATTTCGGTGTCCTGACAGGCGGCGCTTGCGCCGCCGAGAAGATTACCGTCTACACCACCCGCTGCGACACGCTTTTCGGCGCGACGTACATGGTGCTTTCGCCCGAGCACGCGCTCGTCGCGAAGTGGCTTGAGGACGGCACGCTCAAGAACGCCGAGGAGGTGAAGGCCTACCAGAAGAAGGCCGCCTCCAAGAGCGACCTCGAGCGCACCGAGCTCAACAAGGAGAAGACGGGCGTGAGGCTCGACGGCGTCGTGGGCGTTAATCCCGTCAACGGCGACAAGCTGCCGATCTTCATCTCCGACTACGTGCTCGCGAGCTACGGAACGGGCGCGATCATGGCCGTTCCCGCGCACGACGAGCGCGACTTCGACTTCGCGAAGGTGTTCAACCTGCCGATCTACCAGGTGGTGGCGCCGGCTGGAAAAGTTAACTCCGAAAAGTCCGATGGCTCCGCTAACGCTTCGCCTTCTGGAAATGCCGGAGCGGTAGCGAAGGCTTCGGATAATTCGGAGTTGAATTCCCGCGTCCCCTATACCGGCAGCGAGGCGTTCACCGACATCGCGACCGGAGTGATGGTGAACTCGGGCTTCCTCAACGGGCTCTCCGTCGAGGCGGCGAGACCTGCGATGATCAAGTGGCTCGAGGAAAAGGGCGTCGGCAAGGCGAAGACGCAGTACAAGCTCCGCGACTGGCTCTTCTCGCGCCAGCGCTACTGGGGCGAGCCGTTCCCGGTGATCCACTGGGAGGACGGCACGCAGACCCTCGTCGACGAGAACGACCTGCCGCTCACGCTCCCCGAGCTTGCCGACTACAAGCCGACGGGCACGGGCGAGCCGCCGCTTGCGAAGGCGACGGACTGGGTGAACGTCGTCGACCCGAAGACGGGCAAGAAGGGCGTGCGCGAGACTAACACGATGCCGCAGTGGGCGGGAAGCTGCTGGTACTACCTCCGCTACATCGATCCTGCGAACGACAAGTGCTTTGCCGATCCCGAGCTTCTCAAGAAGTGGCTTCCCGTCGATCTCTACGTCGGCGGCGCGGAGCATGCGGTTCTGCACCTCCTCTACGCGCGCTTCTGGCACAAGGTCCTCTTCGACCTCGGGTATGTTCCCACGCCGGAGCCTTTCCAGCGCCTCGTCAACCAGGGGATGATCCTCGGCATGGCGTACAAGACGAAGCGCGGAGTGCTTGTGCCGATGGACAAGATCGAATGGCGCGACGGCAAGCCGTGGGGTGCCGAGGAGGGCGGCGAGATGGAGGAGCTCACGGAGTTCCCCGCAAAGATGTCGAAGT
>JAFPDR010000006.1 GCA_017389885.1 Kiritimatiellia bacterium | reverse complement strand
GATGCCGTTATTATACTAAATTTTTGCCCCACCGCGCAAGGGGGGTAGAGCGGATTGTTTAAAATGTCAGTTCCAGAGCTTTTCTATCGCGTAGTAGGCCCGCGCCTCGCGCGAGAACACGTGCACCACGACGTCTATGAAGTCGGCCACGATCCATCCGCACTCGGGGTCGCCCGTCATGCGGTTGCGCTTGACGCCCGCGTCGCGCATCGCCTGCTGGGCGTTCGCGACGAGCGCCTTCAGGTGGGGCGCCGCGGATCCCGTGGCGACCACGAAGAAGTCCGTGAGCGAGCTCTTCCCGCGCACGTCGTATATCTTGACGTCCTCGGCCTTCGACTCCTCGAGGGAGCGGGCGATCACATTTGCTTCGTCGATTGCTTCCATGTCGGCATTATACCATTTTTTCGTGTTTGCGTCCCGCCGCGGCGTCATTTCGCCTTGAGGGACTTCTTCAGCATCAGGAACAGGGTCTTGCGCTCGTCCTTCGAGAGGGACGCGATGCGCTCCTCCCACTCGCGCTCGAACTCGGTCTTCTGCTCGCCGAGCGCGAGGAAGTGCGCCTTGAGCACCTTCTTCGCCTCGTCGATGTACATCCTCACCTCCGGGTTGAGCTCGTCCATCACGAGCGCGTTCTCGCGGTTGAGCGCGGGGAAGCGGTCGGATATCAGGTACGCGGTGAAGGGAATCCCGCCGGAGCGCACGACCGCGGACTGCTCGTGCAGCTGGAAGCCGTCCGTCCCCGCGAAAACGAGCCTTCCCGCGCCGGTGAACTTGCGCTTCCACTCGATCACCTCGAGCTTCGCCGTCGAGCCGTTCTCGAGCGACAGCTTGTAGTCCGTCGTGCGCTTCTGCACGATGACGGGCGTCACGGGGAGCCCGTTGAAGTAGATGCGCACGTCCGGATAGCTCTTCAGGTAGAGAGCGAACTTGGACGCGAGCGTCTGCACCGTCTCGGCCGCGTTGAGGAGCGAGTCGCAGTTGACCTTCGCGTTCGAGACGTACACCTCCGTGCCCGTGCCCGGCCCGGGCTGTTCGCACTCGTCGATGTCGAACACGCCGGGCGTAGATATGTCGCCCGAGATCACGTACGACCTGAGCGCGCCCTCGCCCTGCACCGTCGTGCGCCACTCGACGTGCGAGCCCAGCGCGAACGCCTTGAAGCGCCCGCGCCCGTGGCGCCCGTGCAGCCTCCTGTGCGCGATGCCCGTCTGCGTGGTCGTCCGCTTCCAGCTTCCGCCGAGCGAACCGAAGGTGGACTCCGCGTTCGGGACGTCTATGCCCGTTCCGTCGTCGGAGACGCGAACCGCCTCGACTGCGCCGAGCGCGTTCGTCACGAGGTCGACCTTGACCTCCCTCGCGTCCGCGTCGAGCGCGTTCCAGACGAGCTCCTCGACCGCCGCGATCGGGGCGGACTTCGCAAGCGACTCAATGTGGTCCGGCTTCGCCTGAACGTAGATCTGTTTCATGAAAGGTTCAAAAGTTCAAAGGTTCTAGCGTTCAAAAGTTCAAGGATTCATCGGCTCTACGGCACCGCTCTTCGTCACCTTCTCGATGCGCTGGCGGATGGACTCGAGGTCCTTCTGGCACTCGTCGACGAGCTTGCGTCCGTCCTCGAACGCCGCGATCATGTCGTCCAGCTTCATGTCGCCGGACTCCATTTTCGCGACGAGCTCCTCGAGCTTCTTGAGGTTGTCCTCGAACTTCATGTGCTCACTCCGCTCCGAGGGCGATGCCGAGGGACTTGATGTCCGCCGCGTCGAGCGCGTACGCAGGGTCGATCTCGACCGGCACTCCCTCCGCGACGTTCACGCCCGCCTCGGCGAGCCAGCGGCGCCACTTCGCCTGCATGTCTGCCCTGCACGTGGCGGGCGAGTCGGACCCCTCGGCGTTCTTCACGGGCGAGAACTCGTCCTTCTGGTCGAAGGCGAGGAACGCCGCGCGGCGCGCGTTGGGGAGCACGTCGAAGATGAACTTCTCGAACTTGTATCCGTTCGGCTCGGAGGGCTTCACGACCTTGCCCCTCGCGTCCACGAACGGGATCTTCTTGAACGCAAGGTGGAGCGGCATCGCCTTCCCGGCCTCGCGCTCGAGGAACGCGCGGTCGAAGACGTGGATAGCCGGCGAGCCGTAGAGGAAGTAGAGCGAGCCGTCCTTCGCGCGGCGGTTGCACTGCTCGTCCGTCATCTCCGTGTACTCGACCATGCGGAACGAGTCGCCGAAGCGCATCGGCATGCCGACCTTCTCCTTCGGGTCGCGCTTCGCGCAGAGCTTGAGGGAGTAGTCGGACTTCTCCATGACGTGGTAGCCGATGAACGCGGGGTCCGCGATCTCGACGAGCGGATTGTCGACCTGGAAGAAGAACACGGACTTTATCCCGCGCCTCTTCATGTCGGCGAGCGCGCCGGAGCGCTTGAGCGCGGCGAGGAGCCCGCCGTGTCCGTCGGGGCTCATGAAGACGTGCCCGGGCGCGTCCATGATGATCTTGCCTTCCGCCGTCATGCCCGGCCACATGCCCTGCGTGAAGAAGAACACGTCGTCGGGATTGAGCCCGAAGTAGTCGTTCTCCTCGAAGCACCTCACGGTCGCCTCGTTGTTGGCCTCGCTCGTCATCACGTAGAACGGAATGGTGCGCCCGTAGCGGATCGTCCGCGCGAGGATCTTGCGCGCGTGGAAGTAGAAGAGCGGCGCGCCGGTGATCGGTCCGATCGAATAGCAGCCCTTCGGCCCGTCGTACCCGAGGCGCGAGCCCTGCCCGCCCGCAACGAGAAGCGCCGCGACGCGTCCGGCCTTGAGCTCCTTCTCGCCAGCGGCGACCGCCTCGGCGAGCTTTTTGCCCTTGAGCACCGCCACCTTCGGGGCGACGCCCTTCGAGTTGTCCACCGCGGCCGT
>JAFPDR010000065.1 GCA_017389885.1 Kiritimatiellia bacterium | reverse complement strand
CGACTACCTCGCCAAGATCTCCAAGAAGTACAACATCACGATCAACTCGATCAAGCGCCTCAACAACATGAAGGACGACACGATCCGCATCGGGCAGAAGCTCAAGCTCCCCGGCAAGGTCGAGGTCGGCGAGCAGAAGGTCCCCGAGGGAGCGATCAAGGAAGCCCCCAAGGCTGCGAAGAAGGCGTACGCCCCCTACACCGGCGCGACGAAGGAGTACGTCGTCAAGTCGGGCGACACGCTCGGCGCGATTGCGTACGGCAACGGAATCAACATCCGCCAGCTCAAGGAGCTCAACAACCTCGAGTCCGACGTGCTCAAGGTCGGCCAGAAGCTGAAGATCCCTGCCGAGAAGGTCGTCGCGCCTGCCCCGGCAGTGAAGAAGGATGCCGCTCCCGCCAAGAAGGCCGAGGCCTCCAAGCCCGTGAAGGCCGTCGACGAGGCTCTTTCCGAGGTGGAGGAGGTCAAGCCGGAGGTGACGTCCGCCCCCGATCCCAAGCCGGTCGAGGAGCCCGCTCCCGCGGTCGACGACGCGAACACGCTGACGTACACCGTGCAGGACGGCGAGGATATCACCGACGTCTCGATCCGCTGGGGCGTCACCGCTTCCGCGATCCGCGAACTCAACAACCTCGGCGAAAACGACAAGCTGAAGGCCGGACAGGTCCTCAGGCTTCCCGCGGACGCCCAGCAGAACTGACGCAAGGTGCGCAAGTCCGCACTAATCGCACTGGCCCTGGTTGTCGCGGCTCTCGTGGCACTGGGGCTTATCGTTCTCTTCAGCGCAAGCGAAGCGAACGGCATACGCCTGTACAAGGACCCGTACTTCTTCTTCAAGCGCCAGATCGCCTACATCGGCGCCGGCGTCCTGGTCGCGGCGGCGGCGGCGATGGTCGACTACAGGCGCTGGCGCGACATACCGGGCATCGCATGGGCCGCGTACGGAATCGTCGCCGTTCTTCTTCTTTTCGTGTTCCCCGCGTTCGGCGGGCGCGCGATCAACGGTTCGTTCCGCTGGATATCAATCGGTCCGGTGAACCTCCAGCCGAGCGAGCTCGCGAAGCTGATGGTCGTCATAATCCTCGCGGTGTGGATGGACCGCGCCGGCTGGCGCGTGGAGCTTTTCACGAGGGGGCTGCTGATACCCGCGCTTCTCATCGGACTCTACGCCGCGCTCGTCATCAAGGAGCCCGACTTCGGCTCGGTGATGGTGATCGGCGCTGCGGGCGGACTCATAATGTTCGTGGCGGGCGTTCGGCTCCGTCATCTTTTCCCCGCCGCGTTTCTCGGCGGCGCGGGCGCGATAGCCGTCATGTGCTTCAACGAGAACAGGATGCGGCGCCTCGGCGCGTGGGTGAAGGCGATCTTCGGCGGCGCCGCGGAGACCGTGGAGAAGGTCAGCACCGCGACGATGGACCCCGCGCAGTACCAGGCGCACATGGCGCTCGTCGCGATAAAGAACGGCGGCATCACCGGCGTGGGGCTCGGGGAGTCCATACAGAAGCAGTACTACCTCCCCGAATGCCACACCGACTTCATCTTCGCCGTGGGCGCGGAGGAGCTCGGGCTCTTCTTCTCGATCGGCGTAATACTCCTCTTCGCCGCGTTCTTCGCGCTCTGCGTCTACATCGCGCGCAACGCGTCGGACAGGTTCGGGCGCTTCCTCGTGACGGGCATGGCGTTCATCATATTCTTCCAGGCGATGTTCAACCTCGGAGTCGTCTGCGAGGCTCTGCCCACGAAGGGCATGGCGCTTCCGTTCTTCAGCTACGGGGGCACGAACATGCTCAGCGCGTTCTTCGCCGTGGGCACTATTCTTTCCGTCGGCATCCACTCCTACCGCGACAAGAAGCGCATCCTGTCGCGCAGTTCGCTCGCGAGAGCCTGACGCCATGGCGGCGCAGTTCCCAGAGTTCACCGTAACTTCGCTCACGGCGGAGCTGAAGCGCACGCTCGAGGGCGGATTCTCCAGGATAGTCGTCGAGGGCGAGATAAGCGGATGGCGGCGCTATCCGTCCGGACACTGCTACTTCACGCTCAAGGACGCCGGCGCGCAGCTGTCCGCGGTGATGTTCGCGGGCTCCTACGAGGCGAGCTGCGGGAGGCATCCCGAGCTTCGCGACGGACTCAGGGACGGCGCGAAGGTGAAGCTCTTCGGAAACGTCTCGGTGTACGCGCCGCGCGGGAACTACCAGTTCGTCGTCCACTCGGCAAAGCTTGCCGGACTCGGCGAACTGATGCAGCGCTATCTGGAGCTGAAGTCAAAGCTCGAGGCGGAGGGGCTCTTCGACGCCGCCCGGAAGCGTCCGCTCCCGAAGATGCCGCGCCGCATCGGAATCGTCACAAGCGAGGCGGGCGCGGTCATACACGACATGTGCACAGTCCTCACGCGGCGCTTCCCCAACCTCGCCATCCGGCTCTTCCCCTCGCTCGTCCAGGGCGCGGACGCGCCAAAGACGATCATTGCGGGGATAGAGTACTTCAACGCCCTGCCTGCGCCCGAGGCGCCGGACATCCTGATCGTCGCGCGCGGAGGCGGCAGCTTCGAGGACCTGTTCTGCTTCAACGACGAGGCGCTCGTGCGCGCTGTCGCGGCGTCGAAGGTTCCGACGGTTTCCGCCGTGGGGCACGAGACGGACTACACGCTCTGCGACTTTGCGGCCGACAGGCGCGCCGGCACTCCGTCGATCGCCGCGGAGATCGCTGTTCCCGTGATGTCCGAGCTTGAGGACCAGCTCGCGGCGCATCTGTCGCGCATCGTCTCCGCGCTCCGGTCGAAGTACGAGTTCTGCGCGCAGCGCGTCGACTCCCTCTCCGCCGCGCTTTCGCCGGCGCTCGCCGCGCGCGTCTCCGACGTCTCGCACAGGATAGACGTGCTCTCCGCCGCGCTCGGCACGTCGCTTTCCTCGCGCGCCGCGGACGTGTCGCACAGGCTCGAGTCGCTTTCCGCCGCGCTCGGCGCGTCGGCGGTGCTGAACCTCACGCGGAGCGAGTCCGCCTTCGACAAGCTCAAGTCGAAGCTCGCGCTGCTCTCGCCGTACTCCGTGCTGGACCGCGGCTATTCGCTCACGACCGACGCATCGGGCGCTGTCGTGAGGTCCGCGGACCAGGTTAAGCCCGGCGACGTGGTGCGCACGCGGCTCGCCTCCGGCGAGATCAGCTCCGCGGTTATTTGAAAACCGCCGGGGTGCCCTCGCATTCGCGGACGAAATTTGGTATAATATCCCACCATAAAGCCGCCGGGGTGGTACAGTGGTTGACTACGCCTGATTTGTAATCAGGATCCGCAAGGACGCATCGGTTCGAATCCGATCCCCGGCTCCATTTCACAAAAGGAAATTCTGACGATGGTTCTTCTTCTCGGCACTGAGGCGTATTCGCCTTTCAGGATGGACGCTATCAGGGAGTCGATAGCGAAACTTGCCCCGGAACTCGGCCCCTTGAACATTGACGCGCGCTGGGTGTATGCGCTGGAGCTGACGGACGAGGCGTTCGACGTCACCGAGCTCGAGCGCGCGGCCTCGCTCCTCAACGCGGACGGAGACTGCGATGGGGCGGACTTCTATGTGACGCCCCGCAAGGGCACGATCAGTCCGTGGAGCTCGAAGGCGACGGACATCTTCCGCAACTGCGGCATCAAGTCCATCAAGCGCGTCGAGCGCGGAATCCGCTTCCTCGTCTCGCTCGCCGCGCCGCGCACTCCGGCGGACCAGGAGGCGTTCAAGTCGTCGCTCTCGGGCGCGAAGTGGATGTCGGCCCTCTACGACAAGATGACGGAGGGCGTCTACGACGATCTTTCCGACATCTTCGACGTCGCCGATCCCAGGCCCGGCCGCACATACGACGTGATGGCGAAGGGCGTCGAGGCGATACGCGAGGCGAACGCCGAGATCGGCCTTGCGATCTCCGAGCCCGAGATGGAGTACCTCGCGAAGAGCTTCAAGGCCGCGGGGCGCAATCCGACCGACACCGAGCTCGTGATGTTCGGGCAGGTCAACTCCGAGCACTGCCGCCACAAGATATTCGGCGCCGAGTTCATCATCAACGGGAAGAAGCAGCCGAAGTCGCTCTTCGAGATGATCAAGAACACGCACAAGAAGCGTCCGCAGGACACCTTGAGCGCGTACAAGGACAACTCCGCCGTCGTCACCGGCTTCAGGACCGACGTCTTCGCGATAGATCCCAAGACAAACGCGTACGGCTTCAAGAAGGACCAGCTCGACCAGCTCATGAAGGTCGAGACACACAACCATCCGACCGCGATCTCCCCGTTCCCCGGAGCGGCGACGGGAGTCGGCGGGGAGATCCGCGACGAGGCCGCGACGGGACAGGGCTCGCGCACCGTCGCCGGCATCTGCGGCTTCATGGTCTCGAACCTCCGCATCCCCGGCTTCCCCCAGCCCTGGGAGCGCGAGTTCGCGTCCTTCCCGACGCGCCTCGCGACGCCGCTGCAGATCATGGTCGACGGACCGATAGGCGGCGCGAGCTTCGGCAACGAGTTCGGGCGTCCGCAGCTCTGCGGGTTCTTCCGCACGTACGAGGGCGAGATAGCGGGCGAGCTCCGAGGCTACCACCCGCCTGTCATGCTCGCGGGCGGCATGGGCGTCATCCGCCATGGACAGGTCCAGAAGAAGGCGGTCAAGAAGGGCGCGCTG
>JAFPDR010000064.1 GCA_017389885.1 Kiritimatiellia bacterium | reverse complement strand
TACAACAAGAACGAGGAGGGCAAGTTCGTCCCGCTCGGACGCCACAACGTCGACACGGGCATGGGCGTCGAGCGCACCATCTGCATGATGAGCGGCGCGCCGACCGTCTACGACACCGAGATCTTCGCGCCGATCATGGCGAAGATAGAGGAACTTCGGACAACGACCGGGGCCTCTGGCGGCCCCGAGCCCCAGCCCATGGATGAGGAGTCTCTCCTCCGCGCCCGCCGCATCATCGCCGACCACATGAGGACGGCGACGTTCATCCTCTGCGACCCGAAGGGCGGCGTTAAGCCGGGCAACGTCGGCGCGAACTACGTCCTGAGGCGTCTCATCCGCCGCGCAGTCCGCTACGCGCGCCAGCTCGGGATCGCCGAGGGCTTCACGGTGAAGCTCGCGGAGGTCATCTGCGACAAGTACAGCCACGTCTACCCCGAGCTCAAGGTCAACCTCGACCAGTGCAGGCTCGATCTCGAGGCGGAGGAAAAGCGCTTCAACGCGACATTGGACAAGGGCGAGGCGATGTACAAGAAGGTCGCCGAGCAGCTTAAGGCGCACGGACAGTCCCAGATCAGCGGCAAGACGGCCTTCAAGCTCTACGACACGTTCGGCTTCCCGTTCGAGATGACCGTCGAGATGGCGACGAAGGACGGGCTCACCGTCGACAAGGAGGGCTTCGAGGAGGCGAACCGCAAGCACCAGGAGCTCTCCCGCACGACGAGCGCCGGCTCGTTCAAGGCGGGGCTTCAGGACAACAGCGAGGTCGTCACGCGCATGCACACCGCGACGCACCTCCTGCACGCCGCGCTCCACAAGGTGCTCGGTCCGACCGCCAACCAGAAGGGCTCCAACATCACCGCGGAGCGCCTGCGCTTCGACTTCACGTGGCCCGAGAAGATGACGGAGGAGCAGATCGCCGAGGTCGAGAAGCTCGTCAACGGATGGATCGCCGACGCGATTCCCGTCACCAAGAAGACCACGACGGTCGAGGAGGCGAAGAGCGAGGGAGCGATGGCGCTCTTCGGCTCCAAGTACGGCGACCAGGTGACGCTCTACTCCATCGGGGACGTCTCGAAGGAGATATGCTGCGGACCCCACGTCGCGAACACGAGCGAGCTCGGCAGCTTCAAGATACAGAAGGAGCAGTCCTCCTCCGCCGGCGTCCGCCGAATCAAGGCCGTAATCGGGAATATGTGAGAAGCACATGTCAGTAGACAGACTAGAACGTGTAAACAGCCTGCTCAAGCGGGTTATAGCCGAGGGTGTTTTCGTAGTGATGCAGGGCGACACTGTCGCGCCGGGGCTCATCACGATCACCGACGTGCACTGCGGGAAGGACCTGCGCGACGCGACCGTGAAGGTGTCCGTCTTTGGAGACGACGCCCTCAAGGAGACGGCCCTGCAGCACCTCCAGCACAACGCGCGGCGCTTCCAGCAGATCATCAACCGCGAGGTGAAGATGAAGTTCACTCCGAGGCTTCTCTTCCAGCTCGACCGCTCGATCGAAAAGGGCGACGAGGTCCTCGCAATTCTGGACAAGTTGGAAAATGGCAAACCTGACGCAGCTCAAGATGCTTGAGGACCTCGACGGGGTGCTTCTCGTCGACAAGCCCGCAGGAATCGCCTTCCCCACCGTCGTGAAGACGGTGAAGCGCAAGTTCGGGCTCGTCAAGGTCGGACACGGCGGCTCGTTGGACGCGATGGCGTCCGGGCTGCTCGTGCTCCTGCTCGGCGACGCTAACAAGTTCGCGTCCGACGTGATGGGGGCGGACCGCTCCTGGACGGGCTCGATGAAGTTCGGCGAGACGACGGACACGGGGGATCGGTACGGGCGTCCGATCCCCGTCCCGTCGCGCGCCATGAAGCCGTCCGAGGCGAAGGGAGACATCTTCCAGACGGAGCCGCGCTTCTGCTCCGTCCGCCGCGAGGGGTCTGCGGAGTACGAGATCGCCGACACAGGCGAGCACACGCAGTTCCTCGCGCACGTCTACCGCTTCGACGTCGCGGAGAAGGATGCCGAGCGCGGAACGAGCGACTTCTCGCTCGTCGCGTCGAAGGGAGTGATGGTCCGCGCGCTCGCGCAGGACCTCGGCGCGACGCTCGTGTCGCTGCGCCGCACGAAAGTGGGAAGGTTCTCCGTCGAGGACGCGGTGTCGTTCGACAGGCTGCTCGAGACGGATGCCTCGGACTTCGCGGCGCTGGCGATCCCGGTATTCAGGGCTTTCGCAAAATGACTGCCGCGGTGGGCTTCTTCGACGGCGTCCACCTCGGGCACAGGGCGATCCTGTCCGGCGCCGACGTCGCGCTCACGTTCAGGAACCATCCGCTGTCCGTCGTCGCGCCGGAGCGCGCGCCGCGCCTTCTGATGGACTTCGACTCGCGCGTCGCCGCGATAAGGGCGTGCGGAGTCCGCGAGGTGCGCGCCTTCGACTTCACGCCCGAGTTCGCCCGCCTCTCGCCCGCGGAGTTCCTCGCGGAGGCGGGGATTTCGCGCGAGACGGAGGTGCGCTGCGGCTCGAACTGGCGGTTCGGACGCGGCGGAGAGGGCGACGCGGAGTGGCTCCGCGCGCGAGGCTACCGGGTCACCGTCGTGCCGTCCGTCTCCTACCGCGGCGAAGGCGTGTCGTCGACGCGCATCCGCGCCGCGCTCGAGCGCGGGGAGGTGGAGGACGCGAACGCGATGCTGGGGCGTCCGTTCTCCGCCGCCGGCGTTCCGTTCTCCGGCAAGGGCGAGGGGACGCGCATTGGCTGCCCCACCGTCAACCTGCGGCTCGACTCGACGGGGATAAGGCTTCCGCGCGGCGCATACGCCGCGGAGGTCTGCGGCGTTCGCGCCGTCGCGAACTGGGGCGTTGCGCCGACTTTCGGTACGAGGGCATGGGAGAGCCCCGTCCTCGAAGTCCATTTCCTCTCCCCCGTTCCCGCTCTTCCCTCTTCCCGCATTCACGTCTCCTTCCTGCGCTTTATCCGTCCCGAGCGCAAGTTCGACGGCCTTGACTCGCTTCGCGCGCAGATCGCCCTCGACTGCGAGTCGGCGCGCGCCTGAGCGGAAAATTTTCTGTAGTTTGTGCGGAGATTTTTTTGCGCCGATTTCCCACTTGTGGCTCAGAATATGGTATAATACCATTAGAAAAAGATGCAAAGCATATCGGCAGACGCGCGGGGGGCGCACGTCGCAAGGCGTTCGTGCGTAGAGCGCCTCCTGAGGGCGATCGGGTATCCTGACAGGGCACCCGAAGCCGCGCTTTCGTTCACTTTGCTCGTGGACGGCGTGGAGATCGTCGCCTCCGAGGAGGACGGGAGGCTCCGTCTCGTATGCCGGCTGACGGACGACGCGGCGCATCTGCCGCGGCTTGCGGAGTACGCCGCGGGGCGCATGCTGCGCGAGGACGCGGTGCTGGCGTTCGACCAGAGGTCCGGCGCGGCCATCCTCTGGCGGGAGGTCGACGGCTCTGCGGACGAGCGGACTCTGCAGCGCGCGTTCGAGGACTTTGCGGACTCCTGCGACTGGTGGCGGGAGCGCATAGAGGCGCAGTCCGGCGAGCAGGAGGCGCCGGCGTTTCCGGAGATGATGATTAGGCCATAGCGAGGTTAGAGGTGACGACAATGAAGAGATTTACAGCATCGGTTCTCTGCGCGTGCGCGTGTGCGTGCGCGCTGGCGGCGCCGATTCCGTGGAAGACGCCAACCTACACTCTCGTGGCGCGCGACATGAACCTCAGGACCGCGCTCGACACGTTCGCGGTCGCGGAGGGGATTCCCCTCGTCATGTCCGAGGGGGTGCAGGGGGTGTTTTCCGGCGACTTCAAGGACGTTCCGAGCGGCGAGTTCCTCGACCGCCTCGCGACTGTCCACAACCTGACGTGGTACTACGACGGCGCGGCGCTGTACCTCTACGGCGCGGGCGAGGTGAGGACGATGCTCCTCGACCTCCAGTACATGAAGGCGGGCGAGGTGCGCGACATGCTCGCGGAGCTCGGCGTGGAGGACTCGCGCTTTCCGCTCAAGACGACGTCCGACGACCAGATCATCATGGTGGCGGGTCCGGCGCGCTACGTGTCGCTCATCGCCGAGCTCGTCGCGCGCGCGGACAAGATGCGCGAGAAGCGGACCTTCAACGAGGTGGAGGTGCGGCTGTTCCCGCTCATCAACACGTGGGCGGACGACGTGTCGTTCTCCGTCAGCTCGCCGGAGACGGTCGCCACGATAAGGGGCGTCGCGCACATCCTCGCGGAGATGATGGCGAGCGGCGCAAGCGCCACCAACAGCCGCGACGTCGGGATGACGAACGTGCTGGACACCGCGGACGCGCGCTACGAGGACGCGCTGAACGCGTCGTTCCGTCCGGTGATACGCCCCGAGAACAGGCTCAACGCCGTTTTGGTGCGCGACGTGACCTCGCGCATGGAGATGTACGAGAGGATCATCAAGAAGCTGGACGTGCCGCAGAAG
>JAFPDR010000063.1 GCA_017389885.1 Kiritimatiellia bacterium | reverse complement strand
GGCGGATATCGTCTCGCGGAGCGCCTCCTCGATCTTGTCGGGATCGACGCAGCGGAGCTTCTCGACGATCGCGCCAAGGATGATCATGTTCGCGAGCGAGAGCGCCTCCATGTCCTTCGCCATCTGCGTCGCCGGGATGTAGACGACTTCGACGTCGGTGCGGCGCACCTTGCGCCCGATGAGCGAGGAATCGACGAAAATCGTTCCGCCCGGCGCGACCGTGTCCTCGAACTTGTCCAAGGACGGCTCGTTCATCACCATCAGCACGTTCGGGTGCGCGATGATCGGCGAGCCCACGGGCTCGTCGGACACGATCACGGAGCAGTTGCACGTTCCGCCGCGCATCTCCGGTCCGTACGACGGAAGCCACGAAAGCTCCTTGTTCTCGATGAGCGCCGCATGCGCGAGGACCTTCCCGGAGAACAGAAGCCCCTGTCCGCCGAATCCCGCCATTATAGTTTCGTATGTCATTTTAAAGCTCCTTCATTTGTTATTGACTGATTGTCCGATTGACTGATTGCCTGATTGATTGTTAAGTTAAATAGTTCAATCTGTCAATTCCCCCAATCCGTCAATCCGTCAATCTCCCAATCCGTCAATCTCACTCCTTGTCCTTGTAGCATCCGAGCGGATAGAACGGAATCATCTTCTCCTCGACGAACTGGCACGCCTTGTCGGGCGTGAGGCCCCAGTTCGTCGGGCAGGTCGAGACGACCTCGACGAGCGAGAAGCCCTTGCCCTCGACCTGGTTCTTGAACGCCTTGAGGATCGCCTTCTTCGCCTGGCGCACGTGCGCGACGGAGTTGACGGCGACGCGCTCGAGGTACGCCGGGGCGTCGAGGGACGCGAGAAGCTCGCATATCCTGATCGGCATTCCCTGCGTCTTGGGGTCGCGTCCGTACGGCGAGGTCTGCGTGACCTGCCCGATGAGCGAGGTAGGCGCCATCTGTCCGCCGGTCATTCCGTAGATCGCGTTGTTGATGAAGATGATCGTGATGTTCTCGCCGCGGCACGCGGTGGAGACCGTCTCGCAGAGTCCGATGGACGCGAGGTCTCCGTCGCCCTGGTAGGTGAAGACGATGTTGTCGGGCATGGAGCGCTTGACGCCCGTCGCGACGGCCGGGGCGCGCCCGTGCGACGCCTCGATCATGTCGCACCTGAAGTAGTCGTACGCCATCACGGAGCATCCGACCGGCGCGATGCCGATCGTGCGGCCCTCGATGCCGAGCTCGTCTATCGCCTCCGCGACGAGGCGGTGAACGATGCCGTGGGTGCACCCCGGGCAGTAGTGGAGAACGGCGTCGGTGAGCGCCTTCGGCTTCTGGAAAACAATTGCCATTTTACTTCGCCTCCTTCCTTATCGCGGCGAGCACTTCGTCCGCGCTCGGAATCATTCCGCCGACGCGGTTGCACATGTTGACCGGCTTCGAGCAGTTGATCGCCAGCTTCACGTCCTCGTTCATCTGGCCCATGTTCAGCTCGACCGTGAGGAAGCTCTTCACCTTCGCCGCGGCCTTGGCGAGGGGCTCCTTGGGGAACGGATAGAGGGTGATCGGACGGATCATGCCGACCTTGATGCCCTCCTTGCGCGCGGCGACGATCGCGTTCTTCGCGACGCGGGCCGTGATGCCGACGGACACGACGCAGACCTCCGCGTCGTCCATGAGGTACTCCTCCCAGCGGCACTCCTCCTTCTCGAGCTTTGCGTAGCGCTCGAAGCGCTCGAAGTTCGTCTTCTCGAGCTCGTCCGGCTTGAGGTAGAGGGAGTTGACGATGTTGTGCGCACGCTTCATCTGCGTGCCCGTCGTCGCCCAGGGCTTCGTCGCGGGGATCGTCTCGGGATCGACCGTGTCCTCGGGAAGGACGACGGGCTCCATCATCTGTCCCATCGTGCCGTCCGCAAGCAGCATCGCCGGCATCCTGTACTTCTCGCCGAGCTCGAAGGCAAGGCGCGTCATGTCCGCCATCTCCTGCACGGTCGCCGGGGCGAGGACGATGATGTGGAAGTCTCCGTGCCCGGGTCCGCGCGTCATGAAGAAGTAGTCGGACTGCGACGGCTGGATGCCGCCGAGGCCGGGGCCGCCGCGCTGGACGTTGACGATGAGCGCAGGAAGGTCGGCGCCCGCGAGGTACGACATGCCCTCTGCCTTGAGCGAAATGCCCGGGCTGGAGCTCGACGTCATCGCGCGGCGTCCGGTGGACGCGCAGCCGTAGACCATGTTGATCGCGGCGATCTCGCTCTCCGCCTGGAGGAACGTCCCGCCGATCTTGGGCATGCGCTTCGACATGTACGCCGCGATCTCCGTCTGCGGCGTGATGGGATAGCCGAAATAGTGGCGGCAGCCGCAGCGTATCGCCGCCTCGGCGATCGCCTCGTTGCCCTTCATCAGAACCTTGGTACTCATAAGCTTCACTCCTTGGGTGGGGCTCGGGGACGCCAGACGCCCCGTCCGTTCCTACCTTTCTACGGTGATTACGCAGTCGGGGCACATCAGCGCGCAGCTCGCGCACCCGACGCACTCCTCGGGCTTCGTGAGCTCAACCGGGGCGTGGCCCTTGTGGTTGAGCTTCGTCTTCGAAATAGCCAGAATCTTCTTGGGGCACGCGGTCACGCAGAGACCGCATCCCTTGCAAAGTTCCTCCTTGAACGTTAGCCTTGCCATGTCTTTTAACTCCTTAAAATTTGTATATTATACCATATTTTCCGTTCAGCGGATTGCAGCAAGCTCGCCTATGCGTCCGCGCGAGGCCTCCTCGACCTCGGCGAAGAGCGAGCGCCCGCGCGAATCCATCGCGACCACCCCGCGGAAACCCTCGACCTCGAAGTGCCAGCACGCCTCGGCCGCGCCGAACTCGTCGAGGAGATCGACGCCCGCTACGCGCC
>JAFPDR010000062.1 GCA_017389885.1 Kiritimatiellia bacterium | reverse complement strand
GGTTGCAGATCGAGCGCAGCGCGTCGCCGAAGTCGAGGTGTATGAGCCCGGGGCTCACCGTGTCGAGGTCGATCATCGCGGTGCCCTTCCCGGTCACGTCGTCGATCATGATGTTGTTGACCTTCGGGTCGCCGTGGAACATGCGCTTCTTGAGCTCGCCCTTCTTCTGCGCCTTCTCGAGGCACAGCGCGAGCGATCGCCGCTCCTCGATGAACTTCGCGAGCCTCTTCGCCTCCATCGACGCGCCGAGGAGCTCCTTCGCCGCCTTCGTCTTGAGCGTCCTGTCGTAGTTCTTCAGGTAGCCGCTGGTGACGTGGAAGCCGGGGAGCGGATCCTTTATCGTCTTCGGGTCCATGTCGCTGATGAGGTAGTGGAAGTGCCCCAGCGCCGCGCCGCACTCCATCGCATGCTCCGGGCCCTGCGCGACGTCGAAGGCGTGCGCGGACATTATGCGCGTGATGACGCGCCAGACGTCCCCCTTGTCGTCGACCACGTAGTCCTTCGAGTCCTTCGCCTTGATGATGCGCGGCATCTGCCACACGCGGTCGTCGCGCCCCTTCGCCGCGTCGTCCTCCAGCTTCTCGTGGCAGTGCTTGGTGATCTCGTGCATGTTCTCCATGATCACCTCGGGCTGCGGGAAGACGTTGCGGTTCACGCGCTGCAGTATCACCTGCGTCTCGGTGAACGTGTTGCGGTATATCGCGAGGAACGTGTCGTTGATGTTGCCGTTGCCGAACGGCTGCAGCGCGACGAGCCGGCCCTTCACGTTGAACTTGTTGATCAGTATCGAGAGCTCCATCTTCAGTGTTCCTTTCCTGGAAGGCGCCGCGTCAGGCGACGCCGCGCTGGGAGTTGCGGTAGAAGGCGACGAGCTCCTTGATCTCGTCGAACGGCTCGATCTCGTTCTCGACGCGTTCGAGCGCCTGCGAACGGTTGAGCCCGTCGCGGTAGATGAAGCGGTACGCCTCCTTGAGCGCCTGGATGACGTCCTTGGGGAAGCCGCGCCGCGTGAGGCCGACGACGTTCGGTCCGTACACCTTCATCGCCGCGCCGTCCATGTCGCTGAGCATGTACGGCGGGACGTCCTGCCTTATCTTGCACATGCCGCCAACCATCGCGTGCTTCCCGACCGTGCAGAACTGGTGCGAGGCGGAGCATCCGCCGACGATCGCCCAGTCCTGGAGATGCACGTCGCCGGCGAGCTGCACGGAGTTCGAGCAGATGCAGTGGTCGCCGAGTATCACGCCGTGCGCCGCGTGGCAGTAGCACATGAAGAGGCAGTCGGACCCGATTATCGTCTTCTCGCCGTCGGCCGTCCCGAGATGCACCGTCGCGAACTCGCGGATCACAGTGCGGTCCCCTATCTCGACGTAGCTCGTCGAGCCCTCCTTGTACTTGAGGTCCTGCGTCTTCATCCCGACGCATGCGTACGGGAATATCTGGCACATCGAGCCGACCGTCGTGTGCCCGTCGACAATCGCCCCCTGGCGGATGACCGTTCCGTCCCCGATCTTCACGTTGCGTCCGACGAACGCGCAGGGACCGACCTCGACGTCCGCGCCGAGCTGCGCGCCGTCTTCGACTATTGCGGTTGGATGGATTTTCATGGCGAATTATGGATTGCGGATTGTGGATGGTGAACTGTGGAAAGGTGCGTGGAACGAGGCTACAGGTTCCTGGGGATGAGGTATGCGGCGAGCCCGAAGCACGCGACGACGGGTAGCCATATCAGGAACTCGGGGTGGATTGAATAGCTCTTCTGCATCGAGAGCATCAGTATGACCACCATGTAGTATCCGAGCGAGATGGCAAGCGAGATCGCCATGCCTATCGAGCTCTCCTTGCGCTGCGCCTTGATGCCGAGCGGAACCCCGACGAGCACGAAGCAAAGCGACGCCATCGCGAACACGAACCGCTTCGAGAGCTCCGTCTTCGTCTTCGAGAGGTCCCTCTTGACGAGCCTGCGCTCCGCGCTCTTCACCTTGCCTTCGTCGCGCATGTTCTTCAGGAGCGCCGTGCGCGAGGCGATCTTCGCGCGTATCTCGCCGAAGTCGAGGTCCTTGTCCTTCTTGCTGTACTTGACCTCCTTGATCGCGTCCTTCACGACGTAGGGGAAGCGGTTCGCGCGCGCCATCGTCGGATGGTCCTCGTCGAGCGGATCGACCGTCATCTGGTACAGGTCGAGGCGGATGTCCTTTCCCTCGCTCACGACGAGCGCCTTCGACGCCGTTATCATGCGGTCCACCTTCTGCGAGTAGTCGAGGACGACGATGTCGTACAGCCAGTTCCCCTCCTTCGCGCCGAAGTACAGCTTCATCTTCGGGAAGTCGTCGATTACGTGCCCGGGCTCGAGCAGGTCGATCCCGGTGTCTACGGACACCTTCGTCTTAAGACTGCGCCGCACCTCGTGTCCGCGCGGAACGACCTCGTTGTTGACGAAGAACCCGAACGCGACGCACAGGAGCGAGAACGCGACGGGCCACTTCATCACCGACACGAGGTTGACGCCGCACGAGCGCATCGCGGCGATCTCGCTGTCCGCGCTCATGCGCGAGAACACGAGGACGCTCGAGACGAGCAGCGCGAGCGGCATCGTCCACTGCATCGTCTCGGGGAAGCTCACGAGCGCGAACTGCCCGATGAGCGACGGAGACACCCCGTCGAGGATGAACCCCACGATCTGCACCATGAGCCCGATCGTGAGCACGAACGACAGCACCAGGAACGCGAGCAGGAAGCTCGACAGAAAGGACCCGAATACGTATCGTTCTATTGTCTTCAAAAGTTCAAAGGTTCAAAGGTTCAAGGGTTCAATCCGTAAATCCCCCAATCACTTCATCCTCAGGACAAAATAGTTCTTCTTGCCGGCGCGGAGAACCGCGACTCCGTCCACTACGTCGCCCTCGGCGAACACGCGGTTCGCGTCGATCTTCGCGTCGTTGAGGGAAAGCCCGCCCTGCTGCGCCATGCGCCTCGCCTCGCCGTTGGACTTGAACATCCCCGCCGCCGCCGCGACCGCGAACACCGGCTTGCCGACGCAGTCCGCGAGCCCGACTTCGGCGCTCGGGACGTTCTCCGCCTTCGCGACGTCCGCCGCGGACTTCTTCGCGTACAGGGCCTCGGTGGCCTCCTGCGCCTTCCTGAGCCCCTCCTCGCCGTGGACGAGCCTCGTGAGCTCCTCGGCGAGCGCCTTCTGCGGAATCCTCGCCTCGGGGTGGGCCTTCATCTCCGCCTCGAGCGCCGCGATCTCGTCGAGGGAGCGCATCGAGAACACCTTGAGGTAGCGGATCACGTCCGCGTCCGGAGTCCTGAGGAAGTACTGGTACCAGTCGAAGACCGGTGTCATCTCCGCGTCGAGGAAGAGCGCGTTGCCCTCGCTCTTGCCGAACTTCTTCCCCGTCGAGTCGAGGAGGAGGGGGAACGTGAGGCCGTAGGCGGACTTCCCGCGCATCTTCCTCACGAGGTCGGTCCCGGCGGTGATGTTGCCCCACTGGTCCGCCCCGCCGACCTCCATCTGGCAGCCGTAGTTGTCGTAGAGGTGGAGGAAGTCGTTGCCCTGGAGGATCTGGTAGGAGAACTCCGTGAACGTGAGCGCGCCCTCGCTCGCCTCGAGTCGCTTCTTGACGGACTCCTTGGAGAGCATCTGCGGCACGCGGAAGTTGATCGCGATGTCCCTGAGGAACTCGATCGCGCTCGTGCCCTTGTACCAGTCGTAGTTGTCGACCATGACCGCGGCGTTGGGTCCGTCGAAGTCGAGGATGCGCGAGAGGTTCTCGCGTATGCCCTTCTTGTTCTCCTCCACCTGCGCGACGGTGAGCATGTTGCGCTCGGCGGACTTTCCGCTCGGGTCGCCGATGAGCCCCGTCGCACCGCCTACGAGGGCGATCACCTTGTGGCCCGCGAGCTGAAGGCGCCTGAGGACGACTATCGAGACGAGGTTGCCGGCCTGGAGCGAGCGCGCCGAGGGGTCGAAGCCGCAGTACACGGTCATCGGGGTCTCGAGCGCCTTCTCTATCTCAGGATCCGTCAGCGCCTCGACAAGTCCGCGCGCCTTCAGTTCGTCTATCAGCTTCATTTCGGTCTCTGCTAACTTTCTTTTCTTGTTGGCGGTCCTGGCGGGACTCGAACCCACTACCCGCTGCTTAGAAGGCAGCTGCTCTGTCCAGATGAGCTACAGGACCAGTTTCAGATTCGTTACGGAACGGGGAAGTTCGCGACGAGCGCCGCGGCCTCCTTCTTGACGCGCTCCTGCACGGAGACGTCGGCGATGTTGTCGAGGACGTCGGCGATCCACGTGCCGATCTTGATCATCTCGGGCTCCTTCATTCCGCGCGTCGTCGCGGAGGCGGTGCCTACGCGGATTCCGGACGTCTTGAACGGAGACTCCGTGTCGTACGGGATCGTGTTCTTGTTGACGATGATTCCGGCGGCGTCGAGAGCGGCCGCGGCATCCTTGCCGGTGATGCCCTTCGACTTCTTGACGTCGACGAGGAAGAGGTGGTTGTCCGTTCCTCCGGAGACGATCCTGTAGCCGCGGTCCTGGACGGTCTTGCACATCACCTGGCAGTTCTTGACGACCTGCTGGGCATAGCCCTTC
>JAFPDR010000061.1 GCA_017389885.1 Kiritimatiellia bacterium | reverse complement strand
GATGGGCGAGTACGGCTGCCCGTTCGCCGCGACCGACTTCCTCTCCGTAGACCCCGCGATGGCGGAGTTCGACGAGTTCACGACTCCGCTCGACCAGTTCCGCGAGCTCATCGACGCGGTGCACGCGCGGCACGGCCTACTCCTCGTAGACCTTCCGGCGAACCACACGGGCTGGGCGTCTACGCTGCAGACGCACCATCCGGACTGGTTCCGGCGCGAGGCTGACGGACGCTTCCACTCGCCCGGCGCGTGGGGCGTCAAGTGGGCGGACCTCGTCGAGCTCGACTTCGGCAACGCCGCGCTGAGGGCGTACATGGCGGACGTGTTCCTCTTCTGGTGCCGCAACGGAGTCGACGGGTTCCGCTGCGACGCGGGGTACATGATTCCGCTCAAGACGTGGGAGTACATCGTCGCGCGCGTCCGCGAGGAGTATCCCGACACCATCTTCATGCTCGAGGGACTCGGCGGAGACCTGAAGCTCACGGACGATCTCCTTGCCGTCGCGAACCTCGACTGGGCCTACTCCGAGATATTCCAGACCTACGACCGCGGCGCGTTCGAGTGGTATCTCCCCGGCGCCATCGTGCGCAGCGAGAAGTTCGGCACGCTCGTCCACTTCGCGGAGACGCACGACAACGACCGCCTTGCGAAGAAGGGCGAGACGTACGCGCGGCTCAGGGTGCAGCTCGCGGCGCTCCTGTCGTGGCAGGGCGCGTGGGGAATCGCGAACGGCGTCGAGTGGTTCTGCACGGAGAAGATCGACGTGCACGGAAAGAACGACCTCGCGTGGGGAGCGGAGTCCAACATGGTCGACCTCATCGCGAAGCTCAACCACATACTCGGCTCGGAGCCGTCCTTCTCCGGCGAGAGCCACCTCTCCGTAGTGACGCGCGGCGAGGGCAATACGCTCGCGGTGGTCAGGAGCGGGGCGACGGACGGGGAAGGCGTTTCCCGCACCCCCTCGGCGGAGCGGCTCGTGCTTGTTCTCGCCAACCTCGACTGCGGCGCGCCCGCGATGATCGACTGGGACCGAGAGGCTTTCCCGCACGGCGAGGCGTTCGACCTCCTTTCGCAGCGCAAGGTCAAGACCTCTGGTCCGGTGCCGCTTAAGCCGGGCGAGGTGCTGTGCCTTGCCTCGATGTCGGCGAAACAGCCGGCCAACTCCACGGCCCGCCAGCCCTCCAGTCCGCCAACCAGTCAGTCAATCAATTTCCACTGGGTCTACCCGCGCGACCTGAAGCGCGTGGTCTGCGTGCCGGAGAACGAGTGGGTGGAGGTCTCCGCGGCGACGCACTTCCGCGTGCGGCTCGTCGATCCCGAGACCGGCAAGACGCTGCGCGTGTACCGCTCGCGCCCCGACGGAGACCGTCATGTCGCGATGTTCGACGCGCCGCACTACAAGGGCGACGGAACGCACTGCCGCAGGCTCGAGATCGCGATGATCGTCTACGCGGACGGCAAGGCGACGCGCACGCGCGCAGATTTCCTTATTCCGCCCCCCGGCAACGTCGCCGCGGCGAAGCTCTCGATGACTGGCGACGAGGTGCGGCGCCACCCCGAATACAGGACGGTGCTTTCAAACGGAGCCGGCGCGGCGTCGCAGGTGAGGATCGGATGGGGCTCCGTCGCAAGCCAGTACGACGCGATGCTCGCCGCGAACACGAATCCGAACGTGCCGTCCGACAGGCTCAACCTCTGGACGCGCACGCGCTGCTGGCTCCAGCGCGAGGGCTATACGCGCGAGCTGGACGCGAAGTGCGTGACGTCCTTCACGGCCGATCCCGCGGGACGCGGCGCGCGCTGGGACTTCCTCGTGCCGTGCGGCATGGGACGCTCCGCGTCGTTCGCGTTCGTGCTGTCGCTTGCCGACGGACGCAACGCGGCGCGGCTTCTCGTCACGCGCTACGAGCGCGGGGAGAGCGACGTGGGGGACCAGGTGCGGCTCGTGTTCCGTCCGGACATTGAATGGCGCAGCTTCCACGCGACGACGAAGGCGTACGCCGGGCTCGAGGAGCTGTTCCCGAAGAAGACGGCCGCGGCTTCTGACGGCTTCGTCTTCGCGCCGTACGACGGCGAGTTCAGGATGGCGGTCGCGAACGGAGTCTACCACCACGAGCCGCAGTGGGATTACAGCGTCCCGCATCCGGAGGAGGCGGCGCGCGGGCAGGACGGATCGGGCGATCTGTTCAGCCCGGGCTGGATATCCGCCGACCTCAAGTGCGGGGAGTCCGTCGAGATCGTCGGCGCGCTCGGCGACGCCGCGAAGGGCGCGCACTGGGGCGCGGAGCAGTTCTCCGCCGTCGCGTCCGCGCCGGTGCCGGACGTCCTGAGGAACTCCATCGACCTCTTCATCGTGAAGCGCGACGACCTCAAGACGGTCATCGCGGGGTATCCGTGGTTCCTCGACTGGGGGCGCGACACGTTCATCTTCATGCGCGGCATGATCGCCGCGGGGAAGATCGCGGACTCCGTGCGCATCCTCAAGGCGTTCGCCGCGTTCGAGGAGAACGGGACGCTGCCGAACATCATCTACGGGAACACCGCCGGAAACCGCGACACCACCGACGCGCAGCTCTGGTTCGTCCGCTGCGTGCAGGAGCTCGACGGGAAGATCGGCGGCAATTCCGCCGCGCTGAAGGCGACGTGCGAGTCGATAGTCGACAACTACATCAAGGGGACGCCGAACGGAATCAAGATGGACCCAGAGAGCGCGCTCGTGTGGTCTCCCTCGCACTTCACCTGGATGGACACGAACTATCCGGCGTGCACTCCGCGCGAGGGGTATCCGGTCGAGATACAGGCGCTGTGGATCTCGGCGCTCCGATTCCTCGGACGCGACGAGCTCGCCGAAAGGGCGCTTGCGAGCGTGCGCAGGTATTTCAGGAGGGAGGACGGGCGCGGATACTTCGACTGCCTCGCGGCGGCGAAGGGCGTGGGCGCGGCGGATGCGACGCCGGAGGACACGGTGCGTCCGAACCAGCTTTTCCTCATAACGCTCGGCATTCTCGACGACAGGTCGAT
>JAFPDR010000060.1 GCA_017389885.1 Kiritimatiellia bacterium | reverse complement strand
GCTGCTCGTCGCCGACTTCCTTGCCGGCGACTACAGCCGTCTTCCGCCAGCAGAGGGCGACAGCGAGGACATCCTCGCGACGAAGCGCTGCCTCGAGACGCTTAAGGACGCGGGGCAGCTCGCGATCCTCGACTGCGGGGAGAGCGGCTCGACGCGGCGGTTCCTCGGACCCGTCGCGGCCGCGCTCGGGAAGTCCGTGACGTTCCTCACGCGCGGACGCCTTTCGGAGCGTCCGCAGCTCGACTACTCCGGCCTAAAGAGCGGACTCCACGAGCTGCCGGGCGACGTCTCGTCGCAGTTCGTCACCGGACTCCTCTTCGCGCTTCCGCTCCTCGAGGGCGATTCTCAGATACGCTTCACGACTCCGCTCGAGTCGCGCGGATACGTCGACATGACCCTCCGCGTCCTGTCCGGCGCCGGCATATACGTCGGCATCTCGGACAACGGGTACGACGTCCCGGGAGGGCAGACATACGTGCCGCAGCCCGACACGGCGGTGGAGCTCGACTGGTCCGGCGCGGCGTTCTGGTACGCCATGAACGCGCTCGGCAGCCTCGTGATGTTCGACAGGCTCGACACCCACTCGTCCCAGCCGGACCGGGCCGTCGCGGAACTCGCGCCGCGCATCGCCGCGGCGTGGAAGGGGGAGCGCGTCGAGATCGACATCTCGTCCTCGCCGGACATCTTCCCTGCGCTCGCCGTCGTCGCGGGCGCGTCGTCCGGAGTGGTCCGCTTCTCCTCCGTAAAGCGCCTCAGGTACAAGGAGTCGGACCGCGTGGCGGCGATGGAGAACGTCCTGGAGCGCTTCGGCGTGGACACGAAGACGGACGAGGACTCCTTTACCGTCGAGGGACGCGGCGAGGCGCTGAAGGGCGGGAAGTTCTCCTCTTTCGACGACCACCGCATCGCCATGGCGATAGCAGTCGGCGCGACGGTGGCGGACGACGAGGTGGAGATAGACAACCCCGACTGCGTTTCGAAATCGTATCCCGGCTTCTTCGACCAGTTCGCGAACCTCAAGAGGGGCTGGGCTTCGTGAAGGACGACTACGAGCTCCTCGATTCGGGGGACGGGCGCAAGCTCGAGCGCTTCGGACGCTACGTCCTCGCGCGCCCCTGTTCGCAGGCGCTGTGGCGTCCGTCGCTCCCCGCGGCGGAATGGTCGCGCGCGGACGCGTCCTTCGACCGCGAGGACGGGAACCGCTGGCACGGACGCGGGAACCTTCCGAAGGAGTGGACCATCGAGACCGCGGGCGTGAAGTTCAGGCTCGGAGGGACGGACTTCGGGCATCTCGGCATCTTCCCCGAGCAGCGCGCGCAGTGGAAGTGGATCATGGATGTCCTGCGGCGGCAGGATGCCGCCGCTCCAGGCGGAGGCGGCAGGGCGCCGTCCGTGCTGAATCTGTTCGCCTACTCCGGCGGCTCCACGATGGCCGCGGCGCTCGGCGGCGCCGAGGCGTGCCATCTCGACGCGTCCAAGGGCATGGTGGAGTGGGCGCGCGAGAACGCGAGGCTCAACGGACTCGCCGACGCGCCGATACGCTGGATAGTGGACGACGCGCACAAGTTCATGAAGCGCGAGATTCGCCGTGGCAGGCGCTACGACGCGGTTGTGCTCGATCCGCCGACGTTCGGACGCGGCGCGGGCGGCGAGATGTACAAGATCGAGCGCGACCTCAAGGAGACGCTCTCGCTCGTGAAGGACCTCCTTTCGGAGCGTCCACTGTTCGTCCTCTTTTCCAGCCACACGCCAGGGCTCTCGCCCGTGGTCGCGGAGAACATACTCGGACAGCTTTTCCCGGAGGCCGCGCTGGAGTCCGGCGAGATGCTTCTCGAGGGCGGGGGGCTTAAGTGCCCGAGCGGCATCTTCTGCCGCGCGGTATTCCCCTCGGCGCGAAAATAGTGTATAATTACAGCATGGTCACGACTATGCCAGCAGAAATCGAGGGAGCGTTCCCTCCGCGTCCCGCCGATGCAAGCAAGTATTCGGTGGGTACCGTCGCCATTGTGGGCGGCAGCGCGCACTATCCGCACGCCCCGGTGATCGCGGCGCTCGGCGCGCGCGCGGCTGGCGCCGGGCTCGTGCAGCTCGTAGTTCCGGACGCCTCGCGTTTCGCCGCGGGCGCGCTTGTTCCGGAGGCGACGTTCACGAAGCTCTCCGCGACGTGCGTTCCGCCGAAGGCGGACGTCACCGTGATCGGGATGGGGCTCGGGCAGTCCGTGACGACCGAGGTCATCGTATCGCGTCTTCTCTCCGGCAGCAGGGGCAGGTTCGTCCTCGACGCGGACGCGCTGGCGGTTCTCGCGCAGTGGTACGGCAAGAAGGGCGGCTACAAGGCCGCGGCCGGGCAGGAGGTGATCCTCACGCCGCACGAGGGCGAGGCCGCGCGGCTTCTCGGGTGGAAGCGCGAGAAGGTCGCGGCGGAGCGCGAGTCGGCGGCTTCGGAGATCGTCGCGCGCTACGGGGCGACGGTCGTCCTGAAGGGGCGCGGCACCATCGTGATGTCCGCGGACGGCGCGAGGAAGTACGTCAACGCGACGGGGAATCCGTGCATGGCGCTCGGCGGGATGGGCGATTTGCTCGCGGGCGTTCTCGGCGCGCGCTGGGCGTATCTCGGCGGCGATCCGTTCCTCGCCGCCGCATCCGCCGCGTGGCTCCACGGCGCGGCGTCCGACAGGGTTGTTGAAGGCGCGGGCGACCCGTCCGTGGCGAACACCGCCGCGGCAGTTGGTTCCATACGCGTGCGCCTTGAGCGCAGAAAGGCATGACGACATGAGAGCATCAGCACTTGCATTCTTCGCGCTCGCCGCGTCCGCGCTCCTCGCGGAGCAGCAGCCGTTCGAGCGCTACCAGCCGATCATCGACAGGCAGATGTTCGGCCAGCCGCCCCCGAACTTCGATCCGGCGAAGCCTCCGAGCGAGGCTCCGAGGGGCGGCGCTGCGCGCGGGGAGGAGGAGCTCACGCGCGAGCAGGCGGTCATCAAGAGCGCGATCCACTTCAGCGCGATCAACGTGACGCCCGACGGGGCGACGGCTGTGGGCTTCACGGACAACTCGAACCCGAAGACGCCGGTCCACTACTATCTCAAGGTCGGCGAGGAGCGCAACGGGTGGAAGGTCACGGAGGCGGATCCCGTAAAGGCGGAGATGACTATCGTCAAGGACGAGGTCGAGGTCACGCTCAAGCTCGGAGAGAACTCGGGCGGAGGCAAGGGCGGCGCGAGGGGCGGCGTGAACGCCGCGAACGCGGCGACGCGCGACATGGCCGGGCGCGGCCTCGGCGCGGGACAGCGCGCGGGGCTTCTCGGCGCTCGCCGCGGCGCATTTGCCGCGGGGGCGGCGAGTTCCGCGGGGACTGCGGACGGCGAGGCGGGGAAGCCGGGCGGCTCCCTGCGCGAGCGCCGCGCGCAGCGCGAGGCGGAGCGCGCGGCCGAGGAGGCGAAGGAGCGCGCCAAGCGCGAGGCGGAGCGCGAGGAGCAGCGCAAGGAGCTGCAGCTGCTGAAGGACGAGCTCAAGGCGCAGCGCGACGCCGCGGAGAAGGAGCGCGCGGAGCGCGAGGCGGAAAGGGCCGCGCGCGAGCAGGAGCGCGCCGCGAGGGCGAACGACCAGCAGCAGCAGGTGGACGGAAATGCAGAAGACTAGTTTCGAGCAGTACCAGGAGGAGCTCCGCCGCACGGGCGGGTATTCGACGCCGGCGGAGCGCCGCGCGCCGAAGCGCGTCAAGGCGTCCGGATGGAACACGCTCCGCTACACGCTCGGGGTTACGAAGGTGTTCCCGTACTGCGCCTTCACCGAGCCGTTCGGGCTCCTCACGACCGAGAAGTGGGCGAAGGTGTGCTTCTCGTCCGTCACCACGGCGGAGAGGCTCGGCCTCAACGTGATTGTCGAGGGGTTCCGGCAGCGGCAGGAGCACAAGGGCCCGGTAGTATACCTCTGCAACCACATGTCCACGACGGAGACGATACTGCTCATGCCGACGCTTCTCGCGTTCGGTCCGTTCAGCTACGTCGCCAAGGCGTCGCTCGCGCATCTTCCGTTCCTCTCCAAGGCCGCCGAGCACATGCGCATGGTGCCGGTGAGCCGCAAGTCGCCGCGCGAGGACCTGATGACGGTGCTCAACGTCGGGCAGGAGCGCATCAACGGAGGAGACAGCTTCCTCATCTTCCCGCAGGGGACGCGGCAGGAGGTCTTCAGCCGCAAGGTATATTCGTCGATAGGCGCGAAGCTCGCGGAGAAGGCGGGGTGTCCGGTGGTGCCCATCGTTGTCGACACGCGCTGCCAGCTCACGCGCGAGAAGGGGCTGTTCAAGAAGGTCTTCAAGGACTTCGGTCCGTTCGACCCGACGCACGACATCCGCGTAGCGTGCGGACCGGTGATCCCGAACGCGAAGTCGAAGGTCATGCACGAGGCGGCGTTCGACTGGATGGCCGCGAAGCTTGACTCGTGGGGGCTCAAAGTCGAGGGGCGTTCCTGAGGCGCTGGCATCGCCCGCGGCGCGGCGAGATTTGGTATAATATTACACTCTTGAAAGGAATAAGCAAATGAACGACGACTTCATGGTCTTCTCCGGCACGGCGAACCTCGCCCTCGCCGAAAAGGTTGCCAACTACCTCGGCCGCCCGCTGAACAAGATCGACATCAAGCACTTCCCGGACGGGGAGACGTTCTGCCAGGTGATCGATCCGGTTCGCGGCAAGGACGTTTTCGTCATACAGTCCGGCTCGCCCGCGCCGAACGAGTCGTACATGGAGCTGTTCATCATGATGGACGCGCTCAAGCGCGGCAGCGCCGGACGCATCACGGCCGTCCTTCCGTACTATGGCTACGCTCGCCAGGACCGCAAGGACCAGCCGCGCGTCCCGATCACGGCGCGCCTCATCGCGAACCTCCTCCAGAAGGCGGGAGCTGACCGCGTCATCGCGATGGACCTCCACGCGAACCAGATACAGGGCTTCTTCGACATTCCGCTCGACCACCTCAAGGCCGAGCCCGTGATCCTCAAGTACATCCGCGACCAGCACTGGGCGAGTCCGATCGTCGTGGCTCCCGACACGGGCGGGGCCAAGTCGGCGTACGGCTACAGCCGCAAGCTGAAGTGCGGACTCGCGATCGTCGCGAAGCAGCGCACGGGCGGTGACACTGTCGACGCGTTCTCCGTGGTCGGCGACGTCAAGGGGCACGACGTCATAATGATCGACGACATGACGGCGACGGGCGGGACGCTCTCCGCCGCCGCGAAGATGTGCCGCGACAACGGCGCCAAGACCGTCCACGCGTTCGTCTCGCACTTCCCGCTCACGGCGAAGGGCGTCGAGCGCCTCATGAAGGAAGTGCAGCTCGACGAGCTCGTCGTGACGGATACGATTCCGCTCCGCGCGGGATTCGATCCGGCGAAGCTTCCCTTCAAGCTCACGCAGCTCTCCGTCGCGCCGCTCATCGGCGAGGCGATCAGGCGCACCCACAACAACGAGTCCATCAACGATCTGTTCAACCACGAGTGAAGGTCGTAGTAGGTCTAGGAAACCCCGGCGCGCAGTACGCCAACACTCCGCATTCCGTCGGCTTCGAGGTCGTCGACAGGATTGCGGAGTCGTGCGGCGCCGTCTGGGAGGAGAAGCGCCAGTTCAAGTGCCTGATGGCGAAGGTTGCCTTCGCCGGTCAGCAGGCGCTCCTCGTCAAGCCGCAGACCTTCATGAACCTTTCCGGCGAGTCCGTCGCGCCGGTGGTGAAGTACCACAACGCCACGCCCGCCGATCTGCTCGTCATACAGGACGACATCGATCTCGCCGTCGGCAAGATGCGCATAAGGAAGGCGGGATCGTGCGGCGGCCACAACGGAATCCGCAACATAATCGAGCGCCTCGGAACTCCGGCCTTCACGCGCCTCAAGATCGGCGTCGGCAAGGACAGTTCCGACGTCATCGGACACGTCCTCGGAAAGTTCGACCCCGCAACGCGCAAGGTAGTCGACCTCGTGGTCGCCGAGGCCGCAAAGGCCGCGGAGGCAGTCCTCCGCGACGGTCCGGACAAGGCAATGAACGCCTACAATGGATACAACGCCCAGGTCTAACCGCGTAAGCATCGCATTCTTCGGACTCCGCAACGCGGGGAAGTCCACGCTCGTCAACGCATTCACCGGACAGGACATCGCGATAGTCTCCGACACGCCCGGCACGACTACGGACCCCGTTTCGAAGGCCATGGAGATACTGCCGCTCGGGCCGTGCCTCATAACGGACACTGCGGGGCTCGACGACGTCGGCGAGCTCGGGGGGATGCGCGTGAAGAAGACGCTCCGCGTCCTCGAGACGGCGGACATCGCGGTGTGGGTCGATTCCGGCGAAGGCGGGGCAGATGGTGTTGCATCTGCAAAACTGCATTCCGGCTTCCTCGAAGAGTGCCGCCGGCGCGGCGTCGTCGCGCTCGAATACAGGCGCGGAGATTCCGTCGAGGAGCTGAAGAAGAGGATCGCGTCCGTGAAGATAGGCGACGTCGCGCCGGGGCTTCTCGACGGACTAGTCGAAAAGGGCGACCGCGTAGTGTGCGTGTGCCCGATCGACGAGTCCGCGCCGAAGGGACGACTCATCCTCCCGCAGGTGCAGCTCATCCGCGACTGCTTGGACAGGCACATCGCCGCGTCCGTCTGCCAGCCCGAGGAGCTCGCCGGCGAACTGTCGCATTCCGGCGGCGGGAATGTCCTCGTCGTGACAGACTCGCAGGCGTTCGGGAAGGTGAAGGAGATACTCGCCGCGCTCGCCCGCGGCTCGATGCGCCTCACGTCCTTCTCGATACTCTTTGCGCGGCAGAAGGGCGATCTCGACGAGTTCACCGCCGGCCTGAAGGCCCTCGGGAATCTCAAGGACGGAGACACCGTGCTCGTCGCGGAGGGCTGCACGCACCACAGGCAGTGCAACGACATCGGCACGGTGAAGATTCCGAAGGCCGTCGAGAGGCTCTCCGGCAGGAAGCTCAGCTTCGCGTTCGCGTCCGGCAACACCTTCGACCTGCCGGACGGGTCCGCGCACGCGAAGCCGGCCCTCGTAGTCCACTGCGGGGGCTGCATGCTCACGCGGCGCGAGGTCCTGAGGCGCATCGCCGCGGCGAAATCCGCAGGCGTGCCGATAGTCAACTACGGAATCCTCCTCGCGGCCGCGAGCGGAGTCGACATTCCGGTTTGCAATTTCACCGAAAAAATGAGATAATCTACAACCATGAAATCAGTAATGTCTCTTGCCGTCGCGCTCGTCGCATCCGTGGCCTTTGCGGCCGATCTTGACCTCGCCGGAACATGGCGTCTCGCAAAGGCGTCCGACGCCAGCATCGCATGCCCAATCGCAGTGCCCGGCGGAGTCCACACCGCGCTCCTGAAGGCGGGGCTGATGAAGGACGCGTTCTGGGGCCAGAACGAGAAGGACATGCAGTGGGTCGGTAAGAGCGACTGGAACATCTCGCGCGAGTTCTACGTTTCAAAGGACTTCCTCGCGAAGAAGGAGATCGTACTCCGCCTCGAAGACTGCGACTGCTTCTGCACGGTTTTCGTGAACGGACAGAAGGTCGGCGAGACGACGGACCGCTTCCAGCGCTACACGTTCGACGTGAAGCCGTTCCTGAAGGAAGGCAAGAACACGATCGAGGGCAGGTTCAGGAGCCCCGAGAACGAGGCCGACAAGCGCCGCGCGGCGAAGGGCCGCGCCTTCCCGATGTCGAACGTCATGTGGGCGAAGAACCAGGCGTTCGTCCGCAAGGCCGCGTGCCACGCCGGATGGGACTGGGGTCCCGCGGTGCAGGTGATCGGCTTCTGCGGGACGACCAAGCTCATCGCGACGGACGGTCCGCGCGTCGAGTACGTCTATTCGACCCAGGAGTTCAACTCCGTCTTCACGCACTGCACGCTCACGATGACGGCCGAGCTCTCCGACGGCACGAAGGTCGAGAAGAAGTTCGAAATCGACAATCCCCCGCTCTGGTGGCCGAACGGCGCCGGCGAGCAGAAG
>JAFPDR010000059.1 GCA_017389885.1 Kiritimatiellia bacterium | reverse complement strand
GCGCGCGAACTACGAGCGCGGACCCGGCACCTCGCCCGACGTGAAGCTCACCGGCGGCGCGTTCGCGTCCGACCTCGCGCGCGCCATCGGGCACTCCTACGACTGGCTCGCGACGCGCGCCGCGAACATGGAGCCGGAGGACGGCGAGGCGCAGGTGTGGCTCTTCGGCTTCAGCCGCGGCGCGTACAGCGCGCACGTCCTCAGCTGGCTTCTCTCGGAGATCGGCATCCCGCGCGAGGTCGACCTATCGAAGGAGATCGCCGAGGCGTACGTGAAGGGCGGCAGGGATGCCGCCGCGGAGCTTGCCGGGCGCGCCGGATGCAGGCCTTCGCCGCCCGTCGCGTTCCTCGGGCTCTGGGATGCGGTGACTGCCCCTCTCGACATCCGCGGGAACTGCCACGACGGAGAGGTCGCGCCGATCGTGAGGTGCGCCCGCCACGCGATGGCCGCGAACGAGCGGCGCATTCTCTTCGACGTCATGCACTACACGTCCGGCATGCCGGACGACTTCGTCCAGATGTGGTTCCCCGGCGTGCACGGCGACGCAGGCGGGATGTACGAGGACGACAGGTGCCTTTCCGACATCGCGCTAAACTGGATGGCTTGCGAGGCGCGCGCGCACGGACTCGGCCTGTCGCCGCGTCCAGTCGAGATGTCGGAGTTCGACTTCAGCGGAAGGCGCGAGCACGACGAGGCCTGGGGCGAGTCGGCCAACAGGCGCTTCGTGGAAGGCGACGAATTCCACTCCTCCATCGCGAGCCTCGGACGCCTCGACTCCGGCTACCGCGTGGACGTCTCGGGGCTGCCGGAGGCGTTCTTCGGACTGTTCTCGTAGCCTGCGCATTTTGTCCGCTTTTATTTGCCGATAATTTCCGTTCCATTTTCGGTGTTTGTTGTATAATCTCCGGTGCATCGGCGGACTGTTCCGCGCGGTGCACAAGGAGACGCATACATGAGACACCGCATCCTCGCCGCGTTCTTTTCGCTTGCCGCCGCGCTTTCGGCGGCGCAGGCGCTTTCCTCCGAAACCGACGGTAGGCGCTGGACCGCCTGCGGATGGGGCGGCGGCGGATGGTTCTGGAGCTCCGCGGCCGATCCGCTTGATCCCGACGTGTTCTACATGGGCGGTGACGTGGACGGCGTGTGGAAGACTGTCGACGGAGGCGAGAGCTGGCTCTTCGCCAACAGGGGGCTCTCCAACTACGCGGTCTACTCGCTCGCCGTCGCGCCGTCCAACGGAGACAGGGTCTACGCGCTCACCGGGAACGGAGTGTGCGCGTCGTCCGACGGAGCGGCGCACTGGACGCACTGCGCGGCGACGAAAGGCCTCGGAATCGTAGCCGGTCGCGGAGGATCGGTCCACGCCGTGGCGGTCGATCCCGGCAACCCGGACGTCGTATACGCGGGAGGCAAGGACGGGAAGGCCGCGAAGTCGACGGACGGCGGCGCGAGCTGGAAGGCGATGTCGTACGGCGGCGAGTCCGGCGGGGCGGTCTGCACGATCGCGGTCTCAGGACGAGATCCGCGCACCGTGCTCCTGTGCAGCAGGAACGGCGGACTCTACCGCTCCCAGGACGCGGGCTCGTCGTGGTCGCGCGTATCCTCCGCGCCGGCATCCGCCCGCGCCGTCTTCTGGGCGGGGCCGGACGCCCCGCGCAGATGGTACGGCGCGTTCGGTGCGGACGCGGTGCATGTCTCGCAGGACGACGGAGCGACGTGGACGAAGCTCGGCGAGGCGTCCTCCTACGAGTGCATCGACGTGGTTTGCAGCGCAGCGGATCCCCTCGTCGTGCATGCGCTCTTCGCGAACGGATACAGCACGTTCATATCCACCTCGCGCGACGGAGGGTCGAGCTGGACGCGCAGCTGGAACTTCGCGTACGACCACGCGGCGAATCCGACGCTGCCGGGACAGGGCGCGACCGGAAGCTTCAGCGGACTCAAGAACCTTTCGATAAGCCCGGCGGATCCCGACCGCATCCACTCGCCCGGCAACTGGAACCCGGTGATGTCGCACGACGGCGGGAGAACGTGGCGGGAGAGCTGCAGGGGAGCGGACATTTCGTGCCACCACGATCTGCAGTTTCTTGGGTCGGACGTCTACACGGCGACGATGGACGAGGGCACGCTGCGTACGTCCGACCGCGGCGCGACGTGGAGCGGACTCTGTCCGACGGTGTGGAAGGCGGGGCTTAGCGGACACCACTGGCGCGTGATCGCGCAGCGCCTCGCGAACGGAAACACGCGCGTCGTATCGTCCGTTTCTCCGTGGGCGAACGCGGGGATCACCTATCCGGTCAAGGTCGTGTGGAGCGAGGACGGAGGCCGCACCTTCACCGAGGCGACGGGTCTGCCCGACTACCGTCCGACCGCCAACACGATGTGGGGCGAAGGACACGGAAGGGCCATGGCGGCAGATCCGAACAATCCTGACGTCATCTACCTCGGCATCGACGGAGACCCCACGTCGGGCAGGTGCGGCGGCGGGGTGTTCAGGTCGACGGACGGAGGAAAGTCCTTCTCGCAGCTTCCGAACCAGCCTGCGTCGCGCCGCATGTTCTACGGCCTTGCGGTTGATCCGACGAATTCGAAACGCATCGTGTGGGGCGCGTGCGGAGACAACTCGGGAGTCTACGTCTCGAACGACGCGGGCGCGAGCTGGGAGAAGAAGTCATGGATCGGAGACTGGATCTACAACGTGGAGATAACGCCTTCCGGTACGATATACGCGTCCGGCGGAAATCTCTACCGCAGCACGGACCACGGCGAGAACTTCGCCGTCGCAGGGTCGTTCTCGGGCGGCACGGTGCTTGGCATCGCCGTCGATCCAGCGGACGAGCGGCGCGTTTGGGTGTCCGTCGCGCCTTGGTCTGACGACGCGACGGGAGGGATATACGAGACGACGGACGGATGCCGCACGTGGCGCGAGATTTCGGGCGACATAGGCTTCATCCAGCCGCGCGTGCTGCGGTACGATCCGGCGCGGAACGAGCTGTGGGCCGCTGGAAACGGACTGTTCCGGACGAAGATCGACGGCGAGGAGAACGCAGGCGAAGACTCCGTGGAGCGTCCGGTGATAGGGGGTCTGGACGCTGCGTCCGGATCGGTCTCCGTCGCGAACGCGGAAAAGGGCGCGTCCTACGCCGTCTACGCGTGCGAGATGCTCGGCGGGGAGTTCTCCCCCGTCGGGAGGCGGGTTCGGGCGAAGTCGGACGGAGCGCTCGAGCTCGGCATAGAACTGTCCGCTTCTCCTGCGTCCATGTTCTTCAAGGTCGTCGCGTTCCCGCCCGAGACCACCGGCATCCTGCACAGGTGACGCATCCCCGCGTTCGGGTTCATGCGTTGCGCCGCCGCCACAAGGCGGCATAGTTTTGATATAATATACAAAACTATAGAGATGGGAATGAATCCGATACTTAAGAGAACGCTGACGGGACTGGCGGTGGGGGGTGGCGTGATATGCGCGATACTTCTGCTTCCGGTCGATGTGTTTCCGTGGGCCGTCGGTGTGCTTATCGCGCTCGCGCTCTGCGAATATGTCCTTCTGCTGAAGACGAAGGTTCCGCTCCTTTCCGCGAAGGGGGGAGTGATGCTCGCGCTGGGCGCTTACGTGATTGCGTTCGGACTCTGGTCGCTCTCGCGCATAGCGGTCACGTACGGGAACCTGATGCTTCTCTACGTCGTCGCGGTCGTGAAGTTCTCCGACGTCGGCGGTTTCGCCTTCGGGCTCACCTCCGCGAAGCTTATGAAGGGCGGCAACCACAAGCTATGCCCCACGATATCCCCCAACAAGAGCTGGGAAGGGCTCGCGGGATCCGTCTTTGCATCCTGCCTCGTGTCGTGCTGCTTTATGGGCGGGACGCACTTCGGAATCGTCAAGTCGCTCGTCTGCGGCGTGACGGCCGCGCTCGTGGGGACGTTCGGGGACCTCGTGGAGTCGAAGTTCAAGCGCTGGGTCGGCGTGAAGGACTCCTCGACCATGAAGATCACGAACGGAATGGGAGGCTTCCTCGACATGTTTGACTCGCTTCTCTTCGCGCCCGCCGTGATCTACATCCTGATGGGGCTGAAGTTCTGACATGACGCGCTCACGCGAGGCCTGGATTTCCTTTCTCGCGACGCGCGTCGTCGGGATTGCCGTCGACGCCGCGGTGATTGGCCTCGCGTACCTAAGCGCGTTCGCGCTTCGCTTCGACTTCCAGGAGCCGACGTCGCTCGGCGGATGGACCACGGTCGCGCGCTCGT
>JAFPDR010000005.1 GCA_017389885.1 Kiritimatiellia bacterium | reverse complement strand
TACTGCACCCCTTCGCATCTCTCCAACACGTTCCGCGACGCAACCGGGGTCTCCCCACGCGCCTGGCGCAGCCGCAACCGGTCAGAGGCCGTCTTACTCAACTCTTTCGAGCACTAAGTCGGCGCCATCGGGAGCGGCGGGACCGATGGCGAACGCCTTCAAAAGGTCCGCGGCGGCTCGCTCGAGTCCGTCGGGCTCGCGCGAGCTCTCGAGCGTCGCGAGAGGCGCGCCGACCGCAACGCGGTCACCACGCTTCACCGAGAGGGTGATGCCTGCGAGCGGGTCGATCTTGTCGGTCTTCTCCATCCGCCCCGCGCCGAGCGCGAGCGCGACCCTCCCGACCTTCTCGGCGTCGATCGCGGTGACGTAGCCGGACCTCATCGCCTGTATCTTGAACTTGAAGGTCGGCTTCTTCAAAAGCCGCTCGAACGCATCGAGATCGCCGCCCTGCGCTGCGCACATCGCCTCGAACTTCGCGAGCGCCGAGCCGTCGGCGAGTTTTCCGCGGCACATCTGCCGCGCATCCTCGAGGGGAATCTCCTTCGTGAGCGAGACCATCAGCGCCGCGAGCTCGACGGAGAGGGAGATAGGGTCGCTTAGAGTCGGATTAGGGTCGGGCCTAAATGACTCTAACCCGACCCTACTGGACCCTAACCACGCCAGCGCCTCGGCCACTTCGTTTGCGTTGCCGACGGCGAGTCCGAGAGGAGCGGACATGTCGGTGACGAGCGCGGCGGCCTTCCTGCCAGCCGCCTTCGCTCCGTCCACGAGCGAGCGGGCGAGCGCCGCCGCGTCCTCGCGCGTCTTCATGAACGCGCCCGAGCCGCACTTCACGTCGAAGACGAGCGTGCCCGCGCCCTCGGCGAGCTTCTTGGAGAGGATGGACGCGGTGATTAGCGGAATCGACGCAACCGTTCCGGTGACGTCGCGAAGCGCGTAGAGCTTCTTGTCGGCGGGCGTTATCTCGTCCGTCTGCACCGTCATCGACACACCAGTCCCCTTCACGACCTTCTCGAAGTCGTCCAGCGAAAGCGAGGCGTTGTAGCCCGGGATGGTCTCGAGCTTGTCAGCAGTGCCGCCGGTGATGCCGAGGCCGCGTCCGGTGAGCGACGGAACATACACGCCGCACGCCGCGGCGAGCGGCTGGATGACGAGCGAGAGCTTGTCGCCGACCCCTCCGGACGAATGCTTGTCCGCCGTCGGAACGTCCCATGCGAGGCACCGTCCGGACTTCATCATCGCCTCCGTGAGGTCTGCCGTCTCGCGCGCGTTCATTCCGCGGCAGCAGATCGCCATCGCGAGCGCGCTCATCTGGTAGTCGGGAATCTCGCCGCCCGTGAAGCCCTCCACGAACTCGCGAATCTCGGCGCTTCCGAGGGCGTGGCCCTCGCGCTTCTTGTCGAGTATCAGCTTTGCTATCATGCGCACATTATACCAAATCCTGAGAGAGTCCGCGCACTTCGGGCTCGAGACGGACGCCGAAGCGGAACAGCACGCGGTTGCGCATTAGCCTCGCCAAAGCAAGGAAATCGCCCGCCTGCGCGTCAGGTCCGCACACGATGACGTTCGCGTGCTCCTCCCATACGCGCGCGCCGCCTACGCGCATACCCTTCGCGCCGCACGCCTCGAGAAGCCGTCCCGCGAAATCCCCTTCCGGATTCTTGAACACGCTCCCCTTCGTCCCCGCGGGGAACCTCTTCCTCCTCGCGAGAAACGACGCCGCGTCGCCTTCGTTGCATCTGCAATCAAGCCACCTGACGTCCTGTATCTCGCCGCCGATCGCGCTCGTCCTGTAGCCGAAGCCGCAGGCGTCTTTCGGAATCCACTTTCCGTCGACCTTGACGGACTCGATCACCTCCGAGATTGAATGTCCGAACGCCCCGGCGTTCATCTTCACCCACCCCCCGATGGTGCCGGGGATTCCGGCCATCCACGGACACAGCGCAGGCCTTTCGGCAATGAGCTTCGCTCCGATTTCCCCCGCAGGGCCTTCCGTCTTCACGTACTCGACGGAAAGGTTGAGGTCGCTTTTCCACGTGTTGCTTCCCTGCCCGATGAGAATCTTCCGCGGCGGATGCGCCGCGCCGGACATGTCGGACTTCACGCTCGGCACCAGCGCGATGATGTCTCCCGCACCGAGCAGAAGCGTGACGTCTCCATCCGCCATCGAGTTGCGCGCGTGCTCCCACGCCTCGCCGCAGCTGCGCGCGAGCAGCACGCGCGCGGCGCCGCACTTCCCGGTCTCGCGCATCTCCTTGTAGAGGTCGGCTATGTCGCCTCCCTCGACCGGAGGCTCGAAGGCGGCGTATACCGGACACAGCACCACCTCGTCCGCACCGGCGAACGCCGCGGGGAAGTCGTGCAGCAGCGCCTTCGTGCGCGAATAGCGGTGCGGCTGGAAAAGCACCCTCAGCTTTCCGCGGCAGATGTGCCGCGCCATTGAGACGGCGCACCTAATCTCCGTCGGATGGTGCGCGTAGTCCGTGTACACCCCTTCCGCCACCTTCTCGAAGCGCCGGTCGGGAAGATCGGCGACTGCGCGCGGCAAAGCCGCCGCGATGGCCTTAGGGGAGTGTCCGCGCCTTAGCGCAACCTCGACGGCAGCGCGCGCGTTGGCCTTGTTGTGGTCCGCGAGCGCGGCAAATGCGCCGACGGACGAGAGGAAGTCGAGCGGATCGAGCGAGGACGATTCGACGACGTCCTTCGCCCTTGCGCGCGCCTCGTCGAAGCACGCGAAGTAGTCCTGCGGCGTCTTGAAGTGGTCCGGATGGTCGTACTCGCAGTTCGTGACGACAAGCGTCTTCGCGCTGTAGCGCGCGAGGGTTCCGTCGCTTTCGTCCGCCTCTACAATGAGGACCCCGCTTCCGCCCGCCACCGGGAACTCGCCCGTCTCGCCGCCTATCGCCCACTCGACGTTCTCGCCGAGCGCGAGCAGTAGCTTCGCTATGAAGGTCGAGGTCGTGGTCTTGCCGTGGCTTCCGCAGACGGCGATGGAATCGGAAGCGGAATTGACGAGCTCCGCGAGGACGTCGCCGCGGAAGCGCATCGCGCCATTCGCGGCGAGGACTTCGGGGTTGTCCGGACGCACCGCGGGCGTGACGACGACCATGTCCGCGCCTGCGACGTGCGATGCGTCGTGTCCGATGGAGACCGGGATCCCGAGCGACTCGAGCCACTCGGTGCGCGGCGAGCGCGCGATGTCGCATCCGGACACCTTCCATCCGCGGTTGCGGAGAAGGACGGCGAGCGCGGCCATTCCGACGCCGCCGATTCCGACGAGATGCGCGACGCCCGGCGTCATGCGTTGAAGAGGGACTTCCTGAGCGCGGCTATCTTGCGCATCGTGCCGGCGAACATCTCAGGCGTCTGGCTCTGCGCGCCGTCGCACCTTGCGTGCGGCGGATCGTTGTGGACCTCGATGATGAGTCCGTCAGCGCCGATAGCCGTCGCCGCGACGGAGACGGAATCGACCATCCACGCATGGCCCGTCGCGTGCGACGGGTCGACTACCACGGGCAGGTGCGAGAGGCGGTGAAGAAGCGTGACGACGCCGAGGTCGAGCGTGTTGCGCAGCGCCGTCTCAAAAGTGCGTATTCCCCGCTCGCACAGCATGACGTTCTCGTTTCCGCTCGCCATCACGTACTCGGCGCTCATGAGGAGCTCCTGGATGGTCGCGGACATTCCGCGCTTGAGGAGGATCGGCTTCTTCGTGTACGAGCCGACCTCCTTGAGGAGGTTGAAGTTCTGCATGTTGCGCGCGCCGATCTGGATGACGTCGACGTCGTTGAAGAGCTCGATGTCCTTGAAGTCCATGAGCTCCGTCACGATCGGGAGGCCGGTCTCGCGCTTGGCGGTGAGGAGCATGTCCAGCCCGACCTTGCCGAGGCCCTGGAAAGCGTATGGCGAGGTGCGGGGCTTGAACGCGCCGCCGCGGAGCATCGTGGCGCCAGAGGCCTTGACGGACTTCGCGATCGCGACGATCTGCTCTTCGGACTCCACGCTGCACGGACCCGCGATCACGGAGAAGCTGCCTCCGCCGACCTTCACGCCGGAGCAGTCGACAACCGTGTCCTCCGGATGGAACTTGCGGTTCGCGGCCTTGAAAGGCTCCTGGATGCGCTGGACGGACTCCACGCCGTCGAGCGCCTCGAGAATGCCGGGGTCGAGGCGGCTCACGTCGCCTACGCACCCGACGATGGTCTGCATCGAGCCGCGCGAGACGTGCGGCTGGATGTTCTTCGACTCGAGGAGCGAGATGAGCCCGTTGACCTGCGACTCCGCCGCTTCCTTCTTGAGAATTATGATCATTTCTTCCTGCCCTGGCGAAGCCGTCCGCACGACCGCGGTTCCGGCTTGCCGTTTCCTTT
>JAFPDR010000058.1 GCA_017389885.1 Kiritimatiellia bacterium | reverse complement strand
AGGCACTTGAAGATCGCGGTGGATGTAGGGTTGGTCGTCGGGATGACCGCGCCGATCACGCCGATCGGCTCGGCGACCTTCATGATGCCGGCCGCTTCGTCCTCCTCGACCACTCCGCACGTCTTCGTGTCCTTGTACGTGTTGTAGATGTACTCGGCCGCGTAGTGGTTCTTGATGATCTTGTCCTCGACGATGCCCATGCCGGTCTCCTCGACCGCCATCTTGGCGAGCGGGATGCGCAGGCGGTTCGCGGCAAGCGCGGCGGACTTGAATATAGAATCCACCTTCTCCTGGGAGAACGTTGCGTATGCCTGCTGCGCCGCCCTGACGCGCGCGATCGTCGCCTCGAGTTCCGCGATGCCGGGGTCAACCGCCGGCGTCGCCAATTTTTCTGCGCTTTCCATATCTTCCTTTTGTGTGCGTTTTACCTGACGCAGGAGCCTTCTCCCGCGTTCGGTTGGATAGTATATCAAATTACCTAATCGCTAATCAAGTATCTATTTGCGAAAACGAAAACCCCTTCTCGGGCGCCGTCCCGCAGCGCCAGAAGCCTACTTGCTGAGGATTTCCTCGCGGACGTTCTTCGGGGCGAGCTCGAACTGGTCGGTCTCCATCGAATAGGAGGCGCGGCCCTTCGTGAGCGAGCGTATCGCCGTCGCGTAGCCGAACATGGACGCGAGCGGAACGCGCGCGTTGACGACCTGGAGGTCGCCCTTCATGTCCATGCTGAGCACCGTGCCGCGCCTTCCGTTGAGATCGCCGAGGACTTCGCCGACGGACTCGGGCGGGGTCGTGATCTCGAGCTTCATTATCGGCTCGAGGAACTCGGGAGCGGCCGCCTCGGCCGCCTCGCGGAAGCCCATCATCGCCGCGGAGCGGAACGCCACCTCGTCCGAAACCTCCGGGTCGACGATCGTCGCCGAAAGGCACGACACCTCGAGGTCCGTCATCGGATAGCGCGCGAGCACGCCGGTTACGACGCCGTCCTCGAGTCCCTGGCGGACGCATTCCTGCAGGCGCTTCTCGGCGACGAGGTTGACGAAGTCGCGCGAGAGCGACACCTTCGTCCCGGCGCCGCGCTCAAGCGGCTTCACCTCGATCTTGAGCGTCACCGCGTGGCGCTTTCCGCCGAGCTCGCGGTCGAACGTGAACTCGGTGACCGCCGCCTTCGTGATGGTCTCGCAGTAGCTGACCATCGGCTTGCCGACGTTCGCCGCGCACTTGAACTCGCGCTTCAGGCGGTCGACGAGGATCTCGAGGTGCAGCTCGCCCATTCCGGAGAGGATCGTCTGGCCCGTCTCCTCGTCCTCGCGGAACTGGCACGTCGGGTCCTCCGCGGCGAGCGCCTTCATCGACTCGACGAGCTTGTCCTTGTCCGCAGAGCTCTTCGGCTCGATCGCCATGAACATGACCGGCTGAGGCGCGACGATGCGCTCGAGGTAGCACGGCTTCATCTCCGAGCAGAGCGTATCGCCCGTCGTGACCTCCTTGAGGCCCACCACGGCTCCGATGTCGCCTGCGCGAAGCTCGTCGACCTCGGTGCGGTCGTCGGCGAAGAGGCGGACGATCTTCATGATGCGCTCGCGCTTCTTCGTGCGGGGGTTGTACGCGTTAGCGCCCTTCTTGAGGACGCCTCCGTAGACGCGCACGAAGAAGAGCCTTCCGACGAACGGATCGGTCGCGATCTTGAAGACGAGGGAGGTAAGGAGCTCGGAGTCCTCCTGCCTGCGCGTGACCTTCTGCTCGCTCTTGAGGTCAGTCGCCTCGACCGGCGGACGGTCCGTCGGCGCGGGGAGGTAGGCGCATATCGCGTCGAGGAGCGGCTGCACGCCCTTGTTCTTGAAGGAGCTTCCGCACAGCACCGGCACGAGCGCGCCCGCGACCGTCGCGCGGCGCAGCGCGGGCACGAGCTCCTCGGCGGTGAGGTCGCCCTTCTCGAGGAACGCCTCCATCACGCCTTCGTCTACGTCCGCGACCTTCTCGACGAGCTCCGCGCGCGCGAGCTCCGCCTCGTCCTTCAGCTCCGCCGGAATCTCGCCGACGGTGAACGTCTGCCCCTGGTCGGAATCGTCGTCCTTCCACACGATCGACTTCATGTTGACGAGATCGACGACGCCCTTGAAGCCGTCCTCGCGTCCGATGGGAAGCTCTATCGGGCACGCGTTTGCCCTGAGCTTCTCGCGAAGCTCTCCGACGACGCGCGCGAAGTCCGCGCCCATGCGGTCCATCTTGTTGACGAACGCGATGCGCGGCACGTTGTAGCGGTTCGCCTGGCGCCAGACCGTCTCGGACTGCGGCTGGACGCCGCCGACGGCGCAGAAGACGCACACCGCGCCGTCGAGGACGCGGAGCGAGCGCTCGACCTCCATCGTGAAGTCGACGTGTCCGGGCGTGTCGATGAGGTTCACCTGCTTCCCCATCCACTCGCACGTGATGGCGGCGGACGTGATGGTGATGCCCCGCTCGCGCTCCTGCACCATCCAGTCCATCGTGGCGTTGCCCTCGTGGACCTCGCCGATCTTGTGGATCGCGCCGGCGTAGTACAGGATGCGTTCGGAAACCGTCGTCTTCCCCGCGTCGATGTGGGCGATGATGCCGATGTTCCGCACGTCCGCGAGCGCGTGCGTGCGGCCGTTTCCGGCCGCGCCCGCGGTGCGCTTCGTGCT
>JAFPDR010000057.1 GCA_017389885.1 Kiritimatiellia bacterium | reverse complement strand
TGGGGCTCCTCCAACAAGCTCAAGAGCTGGCGCATCGACGAGGGCTACCGCCGCATCCACCTGAACAAGGGGCGCAACCGCATCCTCGCCCGCATCGAGAACGGATGGCACGCGCTCGGATGGTCCGTAAGCATCGCCCTCGACGAAGGCGAGCTGGCCGAATAGCCCACGCCGTCCGCGGCATAGTTCGTGGCATGAGAAAGTCATTCGCAATATGCGCGGCCATCGCGCCGCTCCTCGCCCTCGCGGCGTCCGCCGAGGAACCGGCGGAAAGCGGATGGTACGCCGGCGGCGCCGCGCAGCTCGTCCTCCCGCAGGGCGGCTCGCGCATGCGCCGCCTCGGCGGAGGCGCCGCGCGCGCCGGACGCTACCTCACGGACTCCCTCGCCCTCGAATGCGAGGCGGCGTGGCTCGAGGACTCCGCCGGACTCGCCGCGCGCGCCGTGTGGCACCTGCACGGATGGGAGGAGTTCGACATGCTCTTCGGCTACGAGCGCCTCGACCCGTTCCTCTCCGCCGGCGCGAAGGGCTGGATCCACGACGGACAGGTCGGGCCCTCCGCCGGACTCGGCGCGTTCTACTACCTGACGGACGACTGGGCGCTCAGGTTCGACGCCGAGGCGACGCTCGGACTCGACACCCGCGTCGAGACGGTCTATTCGATTTCCGCGGGAATTCAGTATTTCTTTTGACACATGACCAACCAACGCGAAGAATGGTATGACAGCAAGGCGAAGATGGCGGTCACGATAGTGGACGTCACCGCGGCGGCGCAGGCGCTTGCGCGCGGACACCTCTGCGGTCCGACCAGCGCCTACTTCCTGTCGCGCGCCCTCGCGTCCGCCGCGCTCCTCGGCGCGGAGATGTCCGAGAAGGACGAGACGCTCATCCTGCAGATGAAGTGCGAGGGTCCCCTCGGCGGATTCAACGTCGAATGCACCGCGGCTGGGACGCTCAGGGGCTACACGGAGAAGAAGACGCTCGACGACTTCGACGGACTCGGCACGCCCGACGTAAGGAAGGTCGTCGGCAAGCGGCAGGTCCAGGTGACGCGCTCCGTTCCCGGACGCATAATCTCGCAGGGGATATCGAATTCGCTCGACGGCTACCTCGCGGGCTCGCTCCAGCGCAAGGCCGTCATCTACACCGAGGCGTCGGTGAGCGACGACGTCGAGATACTCGAGGCGCGCGGCGTGATGGTCGAGGAGATGCCGGACGCGAGCGGCACCGGGGTCCTTTCCGTCGACCTGCTCGGCAAGTCCCGCGCCGGCGCGCTCGCGGTCTCGTCGCGGAACATCCTCGCGAAGCTCGGGCTCAAGAACGCCGAGCTGCGCCGCACGACGCCGCTTTCCTTCGCCTGCCGCTGCTCTCCCGACCGCGCCGTCGCGATGCTCGCGGCCCTCTCGCCAGAGGAGCGCGCGTCGCTTCCGCCGACGATCGACGTAACCTGCCACATGTGCGGCAGGACGTTCAGCGTCAGGACATCCTGACGTCGAGCCGACGGGCATCAGGCAGCGCGGCGCGGAAAATGGTATAATATCCGGCAAAACTTCAAGGAGCATACACAATGGCGGCAATATACGAATATACGGGAGTGGTCGAGAAGATTCTCCCGACGCAGACCTTCGCGAGCGGATTCACCAAGCGCGACATAGTAATGACGGACGACGTCGGCACCGAGTCGAAGTGGCCCAACCACATCGCCTTCACCTTCAAGAAGGACTCCGCCTCCATCCTCGACACCGTAAAGGAGGGCCAGCGCGCGAAGATACGCTTCGCCATCGACGGACGCGAGTGGACGAATCCGCAGGGGCAGGTCAAGTACTTCACCGACCTCACCGGCCTCAAGCTCGAGGTCCTCAACGCCGACGGCTCCTCGACCGAGCCCGTCCCGGCGCCTGCCGAGCCCGACTTCCCGGACGATCCCGGAGCAGTCGACGACATGCCTTTCTGACCACGTGAACTGGCGTGAGACAATCACAAAGTCCTCGGCCTTCCTCGATGCGAAGGGAGTGCCAGACGCCGCGGTGGCCGCAGAGCTGCTCGCGGCGCGTCTTCTAAGGACGGGCCGCGGCACACTTGCCGCGCATCTCGACAAGGACGTCGGCGAGAAGTACATAGAGGCGATGCGGCGCGGACTCGCCCGCCTCGCGAAGGGCGAGCCGGTCCAGTACGTGATCGGCGAGTGGGATTTCCGCCATCTCACGCTAAAGTGCGACCGCCGCGCGCTCATTCCGCGCCCCGAGACCGAGGAGCTCGTCACGCGCGTGCTGGCGTTCCTTTCGTCCGGCGGGCGGACGGGCGGCGACGTTCCCCTCGTTGTCGACGTAGGGACCGGAACGGGCGCGATAATCCTGTCGCTCGCGCAGGAGTACAGGGGCGAGGCGGCGTTCCTCGGGACGGACGTCTCGGAGGACGCCATAGCGCTCGCAAAGGAGAACGCCGAGCGGTGCGGACTGTCCGGAAAGGTGAAGTTCGCCGTTGCAGACGGGCTGGACGACTTCGACGAGCCGGAGTGCGTGGACGTAATCGTGTCGAATCCGCCGTACATCGAGAGCGCGGTGTGCGACACGCTCGATCCGCGCGTAAGGGACTACGAGCCGCGCCTCGCTCTCGACGGGGGCGCGACGGGGCTGGACTTCTACGACCGCTACCTCGGCGACGCGCTGAACGTCCTGAAGCCGGGCGGCGCGGTGTTCTTCGAGATCGGCGAGGGGCAGGGTGCGGCCCTCGCGAAGCTGATGGCCGACTACGGCTTCTCGCAGGTGAAGGTCGAGAGGGACTTCGCCGGACACGACCGCTACGCGTCGGGGGTGCTGGCGTGACGGCGCAGGACATGATCGAGGCGTCGCGCCTCGCGCGCGTCAGGGAGCTTCAGACGGCGCTCACCAAGGCGGCTGCCGAGAACGGTGCGCTGCGCGCCGAGAACGAGATGCTCCGCGCGCACTTCGACCTCGCTCTCCTCGCCGCCGGAGACCTCGCGGCGCTTCCGCCGGAGGGCAGGCTCGTCATAGTCGACGGATGGAACATGATCCTCGGGGCGCAGAAGGAGGCGCGCGACCGCGCGGACCTCCTCGCGCAGGCGAAGGCGCACGTCGCGGAGAATCCGGCGGACTTCGTGTGGATCGTCCTCGACGGGCCGCGGGCGTCGTCCTTCGTGGACGGACGCGTGCGCGTCTCCTACACCGGGGGTTCGGGGGCGCACCGCGCGGACAGGCTTGTGTGCGACTTCCTGCGCATGGCCCGGCTCCGCGGCGACCTCTCCCGCATAACGGTGCGCACGAACGACAAGGACTTCCTAAAGGAAGTCAAGCGCCTGCGCGCCTGAAAATTTACCGAAAAATCGCGTTCGCTATTGACCGCCGCGGTGATTTGCGGTAAAATATCAGAAAAATGGTCAAGGAAGGCTAATAGCATAATGTGGCGCCAAAAACTTCAGTCGCTATTTTCAACTGACATCGGCATCGATCTCGGCACGGCGAACTCGCTCGTGTACGTGAAGGGTCGCGGCATCGTGCTGCGCGAGCCTTCCGTCGTCGCGATCCAGACTGGCTCCAAGCGCGTCCTCGCCGTTGGCTCCGAGGCCAAGCGCATGCTCGGCCGCACGCCCAGCAACATCTACGCGAGCCGTCCGATGAAGTCCGGCGTCATAGCCGACTTCGACATCACCGAGGCCATGCTCGCGTACTTCATCAACAAGGTGCGTCCGAAACGCTTCTGGTCGAAGTACGCGAAGCCGCGCATGGTGATCGCGGTTCCCTCCGGCATAACGGAGGTCGAGAAGCGCGCCGTCGAGGAGGCCGCGCGCAACGCGGGGGCGGGGCCCGTATTCCTCGTCGAGGAGCCCATGGCCGCGGCGATCGGCGTGGGCCTTCCCGTCAGCGAGCCAGAGGGCTCGATGATCGTCGACATCGGCGGCGGCACGTGCGAGGTCGCCATCATATCGCTTGCGGGCATAGTCCACAGCGACTCCGAGCGCGACGCCGGGGGCGATGCGATGGACGAATGCATCATGAGGTACATCCAGCGCGTATACAACCTGCTCATAGGCGAGCGGATGGCCGAGATGATAAAGATCGAAATCGGGAGCGCGTTTCCCCTCGGCGAGGAGAAGACGCTCGAAATCAAGGGCAGGGACATCGTGGCGGGGTTGCCGAAGACTTTGACGATAACCTCCGAGGAAATAAGAGAGGCTCTGAAGGATCCGGTCAGCAAGATCGTCGACGCGGTTCGCGCGACGCTCGACAAGTGCGAGCCGGAGCTCGCGGCGGACCTGGTGGACCGCGGGCTTGTGCTGTCGGGAGGCAGTTCGCAGCTGAGGGGCTTAGACAAGCTCCTTTCGCAGCAGACGGGCCTTCCCGTGACGCTGGCGGAAGATCCGCTTTCCGCCGTTGCGGAAGGCACGGGCATGGTGATGAGCGAACTCGACTTCCTCGAGAAGAACAAGAAATCGTAAGGTTTTCGGCAAGTCCCGTCTGGAGGGCTTGCAGGGGTGAAGGCAAGGACAACCGGAACATACGCGCTCATCGCCCTCGCGGCGGTGATGACGGCGGTCGTGTGCTTTTCGCGCGCGGCCGGCGTCGAGGCGATGTATCCGTTCCAGAGGGCCTGGCGCGCGGTATCCGACAAGGTCGGCTCGCGCATCTCAGGCGCGTGGCGCGGCGCGGCCGCGAGCGCCGAGAACGTGCGCCTCAGGAGGGAGGTCGCCTCTCTTGCGCTCGCCCGCGACGAACTCGCGCGCTTGGAGGAGGAGAACGAGCGCCTGAGGCGCGCGCTCGACTACTCCGAATCCGCCCGCGGCGCATGGTTCGCGGCCGGAGTGCTCGCGCGCTCGAGCGCGCTCGCCGCGGGGCGGCACGTGCTGCGCGCGGACAAGGGCTCTCTCGCCGGCGTGGCGGAGGGCGCGGTGGTGTCGGTTCCCGAGGGGCTTGTAGGGCGCGTCGTCTCGGTCACGCCGCACACCTGCGAGATACTTCTCGTGACCGACCCGTCGCTGAAGGTCGCGTGCGAGGTCGCGCTTCCGGGGGGGGATTTCCTCCGCGGGACGCTTGCTGGCGGATCTGACGAGCGTCTCGCCCTTAGGCACATCTTGTCCAAGGCGGAGGTCCCGCCGAGGAGTCCGGTATTTACATCAGGTCTCGGAGGGGTCTTCCCCAAGGGGATCGCGGTCGGCACTTTGCTTGAGGTCCGTCAGGACCGTGATTCGCCAAGGCGCGAGGGTGAGGTGCTTCCGGCCGTCGACTTTTCGACGCTGAAGGACGTCTTCATCCGCCGTGAAAGGTAGCGTCGTCCAGTTCGTTTTCATCCTTCTCGCGCTCGTCTTCGGCGGGGCGCTCGAGAGCGTGCTGCCGTCCGTCTGGGGTCTCTCCGTGCCGGTTCTCCTCGGCGCCGCGATATTCTTCGCCACTGTCACCCGCGCGCCCGTCTGGATCTTCGCGGCCGTCGCGGCCGGGGCGCTGGAGGAGTCGGTCGCCTCGCTCCCTCCCGCGACGGCGATAGTCTTCTTCGCCGCGCTTGCCGTGGCGGTGCGGTTCCTGCCCGAGCGGATCGTCTGGATCGTCGCGGCGTACCCGGCGTACCAGATCTGGCTCGGACTCGTCGCCGAAGGTTCCGGGGCAATCGCGCGCGCGATGGTGGCGGTTCCCGTGGGGGCGCTTTCGCTCGCCGCAGTGGCCGCGCTCATGTCCGTGGCGTGGAGAAAGGCGGGTGCGGATGCGTGACGACGTCAGGCTCGTAAGCGACCTCTCCGCGCTCGCGACGGGCGCGGCGTTCATCGTCGGACTCGTCGTGCTCGGCTTCCGACTTGCGCAGATACAGCTCGTGGACGCCGCGAAGTACCTCGAGGACGGATCGCGCCAGGCCGCGCGCAGGGTGCAGACGGCGGGGCCGCGCGGACGCATCATCGCGCGCGACGGGACCGTTCTCGCGGACAACCGAGCGTCGGTTTCGATAGTCGTGAGCCCCGAGGGCTTCCAGCGCCGGAACTGGTCCGAGACCGTCTCCGCCATCTCCAACGCGATCGAGTCCGTCGCCTCCGCGATCGAGACCCCCTCGCCGCTTTCCGCGAACGCGATCGCGCGGCATGTCCGCCAGCAGCTGGCGCGTCCGCTCGTGGTCTGGCGCGACTTGGACGACGGGCAGATCGCGCGCTTCGTCGAGCGCGGACGCGAGTTCCCCGGCTTCGAGTGCGTGGAGACCGAGGAGCGGACCTATCCCGAGGGACGCCTCGCGGCGCACGTTATAGGCTACGTCGGGCGGGGGGAGACCGAGAGCGCCGCGGGAGAGAGGTTCAACTTCAGGGACAAGGAGATGAAGGGCCGCGCGGGGCTGGAGGCGTTCTACGACGGATACCTCCGCGGCGCGCCGGGCGAGCTTTCGGTGACGGTCGACGCGCGCGGCTTCGCCTTCGCGGAGGAGACCGTCGTGGAGGCGCGGCGCGGACCCGACCTCAACCTGACGATCGACCCGAAGATACAGCGCTCCGTCGAGCGGCAGCTCCGCGGCGAATACGCCGCGTGCGCGGTGATCGATCCGAGGGACGGCGCGGTGCTCGCGCTCGCGAGCGCGCCGGCGTACGACCTCAACCTGCTCGTTCCGCGCCTCTCGCCCGAGATGCAGGAGCGCTACGTAGGCAACCACGCGTGCCGCAACCGCGCCTGCTTCGAGACATACGCGCCCGGCTCGACGTTCAAGCCGGTGACGGCGCTCGCGGGGCTGGCGGCCGGGCGCTCCGCGCTCTCCACCTACGAATGCACCGGGGTCTTCGAGCTCGCGGGGATGCGGCTCCACTGCGCGAGAAGGTGGGGGCACGGTCCGATAGACATGCGCCACGCGCTGAAGGAGAGCTGCAACACTTACTTCTGCAACCTCGGCTCTGAGATCGGGACGAACGCGCTCTTCTCCGCCGCGAGGGCGTTCGGGCTCGGAGAGAAGACGGGGCTCGACTTCCCGCAGGACTCCGCCGGAGTCGTGCCGTCCGCGGAGTTCAAGCGCCGCAACTACAACCTGCCGTGGTACGCGGGCGATCTCGCGCAGGCGTCGATCGGACAGGGCCAGCTGCTCGTGACGCCGCTCCAGATGGCGCGCGTCGCGGGGGCGATAGGTACGGGCCGCCTGGTGCGTCCGCACCTCCGGGCCGACGCTCCGGTCGAGAGCTCGGCGGTTCCGTTCTCCGCCGGACAGCTTGCGGTCGTCCGAGAGGGGATGCGCATGGTCGTGGACGGAGGCACGGGCAGGCTCGCCGGGGAGGGCGTCGCGGTGAAGGTCGCGGGAAAGACTGGAACCGCCGAGGTCGGACGCGGCGCGACGCGGAGGAAGAACACGTGGTTCATCGCGTACGCGCCGGCGGAGAGTCCGACAGTCGCCGTCGCGATGGTCGTCGAGAACGGAATGTCGGGCGGAGGCACCACCGCGCCGAAGGTGGGCGAGGTGCTGAAGACGATATTCGGGGAACTATGAATGATGAATTTTGAATGATGAATTTTGAATACATAAAGAGATTCAACTGGATCACGTTCGCCGCGATGCTTGCGCTCATCGCGCTCGGGACGTCCGCGATCTACTCCGCCGGGAACGCGCGTTCCGGCGAGCTGTTCCACTCGATGTGGAAGTCGAATCTCGGCACGGCGGCATTCGGACTCGTTGTCTATCTCGCGCTCGCGTTCCTCGACTACAGGAAGTACATCAGGATCGCGGCGATTCCGGCGTACGCGCTCGCGGTCGTTCTGCTTGTGGTGGTGCTTTTGGTCGGGACGTCCACCTACGGCGGAAGGCGCTGGCTGTGGTTCTTCCAGCCGAGCGAGGTGTCGAAGCTGTGCGTCATCTCGATGCTCGCGTGGCTGTTCGGTCCGACGGACTCCCCGCCGTGGATGCACGGCTTCAGGGGGTTCCTCCTCGCCGCGGCGCTCGTCGGGGTGCCGGCGGTGCTGATACTGAAGGAGCCGGACCTCGGGACGATGCTCACGCTCATGCCCGCGACGGCGCTTATGCTCTTTGTTGCGCGCGTGTGGTGGAGAGCGCTTGTCGTCGCGCTGTGCGCCGCGGCGATAGGAGCAGCCGCGCTACTCGGCGCGGTATACGAGGCGGAGAAGCCGGGCGTCCCCGAGGCGAGGCGTGCGGCGATAATGAAGTACGTGCCCCTGAAGCCGCACCAGGTCAAGCGCGTGAGGGTCTTCCTCTTTCCTGACGAGGACCCGCACGCGGCGGGGTACACCCTAAGGCAGGCGCTGATCTCGATCGGCTCGGGCGGATTCTCCGGGAAGGGTTTCCGCAAGGGCGAGACGAACCACCTCAAGTACCTGCCCCAGTCAATTTCGATGAACGACTTCATCTTCTGCGTGTACGCGGAGGAGGCT
>JAFPDR010000056.1 GCA_017389885.1 Kiritimatiellia bacterium | reverse complement strand
GCGATGCGAACGCTGTGCGAGTGTATTCGGATATCGAGCGCAGTTTCGCCACAAGCTCTGGATGCTGCTTAAGGTGTCTGAGCGCGGCGAGCGCTACGGCCGCGCTCGCAGGAGGCACCGAGGCGGAGAACACGAACGGGTGGGACGAATGGCGCATGAAGTCGATTACCTCGCGCTTTCCGGCCGCAAAGCCGCCGAGCGAAGCGAGGGACTTCGAGAACGTTCCCATGACGATATCCACGTCCGCGTCGAGTCCGAAATGCGACGCCGTGCCGCGTCCGCCATCGCCAAGGACACCAAACCCGTGCGCGTCGTCAACCATCACGGCGGCACCGTACTTCTTCGCAAGAGCGCAGATGTCTGGGAGGTTGGCGATGTCTCCGTCAACGGAGAACACGCCGTCCACCACAACAAGCGCACCCGCGCCAGACGGAACCGAGGCGAGGCGTGCCTCGAGACCGGCCATGTCGTTGTGCTTGAAGCGGAGCATCTTGCCGAGGCACATGCGGGCGGCCGAATAGATGCTCGCGTGGTTGTCGACGTCGCAGACAAGATAGTCGTGGCGGCCTACGAGCGCGCTTATGACGCCGAGGTTCGTCTGGAAGCCGGTGCCGAACGTGATCGCGTCCTCCTTGCCGACGAAGTCCGCGAGCTCGCGCTCGAGTTCGAGGTGGAGGTCGAGCGTGCCGTTGAGGAAGCGCGAGCCGGAGCAGCCCGTTCCGTACTTCTCAACCGCCTTGACGGCAGCCTCCACGACTTCCGGACACGCCGTGAGGCCGAGGTAGTTGTTGGAGCCCAGCATGATGCGGCGCTTGCCCTCCATGACGACTACTGCATCCTGCCGGGATTCAAGCCGGTGGAAATACGGATAGATTCCTGCCTTGCGAGCGTCCTCCGCGCGAGTGTCGGCAATACATTTCTCGAACACTTGTTTCATGCGAATCCTCTGCACAAATCTTAAGGCATTAGCTCACGTGCCAAGATACCTATTTGGCAATACATTATACCACATCCGCGGCGGATGCGCCGCGCTATCTGGCCGCAGGGGTCCAGATGTCGGAAGGTCCGAGGTCGAGCCAGACGATGGCCTCGAGCCACTTCGAGAGATTCTTCGGCCCCGGGTCGAAGTTGTTGGTTCCGAACGAGAACTTCGCGCCCATCTCCTTCGCGAGCCGGAGGAACGCCGGACGCGGAAACGCCGACTCGGCCTGGATCTCGATCGCAATGCCCTTCTCTATGCACTTGGCGATCACCGCGCGCATGCGCTCCTCGGTCCAGAGGCGGTCGTACTCCGCGGCGATCGGCGTCGGCAGGTACGTCGGGTTCGCGTAGATCGAGATCGGCTCGTCGAGGATCTTCATCACATGGGCAAAGTACTCCTCCATCCACTTGTCCGCGTCGGGAATCTCCGTCACCATCCAGAGCCGGTTGTCGCGCCCCGAGGGAAGCTTCCCCATGATCATCGAATCCGCGAGGATGTAGTCGAACTGCGCGCGCGTCCCCGCGTCGATCTTCTCGAACCAGTCGCGGTCGTTCACCTGTATGCCGACGGGCATCTTCGGATTGGCCTTTCGCGCCCGCGCCGCGAAGTCCCTCAGGCGCGCATTGTCGTAGATCTCCCATTCGCGGCCGTGGTTCTCCATGGCGGACGAGCGGACGAACGAATTCGTCTCGCGGAGATAGGCAAGCTCGGGCGTCATGCCGCCGCGGATGTGCAGATGCCAGTCGACGAGCGTGATGCCGCGCCGCGCGCACTCCTTCTCGAGGAGCAGGTTGACGGCAGTCCTCGGATACCGCGGATCCTTCGCCTCGCCGACGGTGTAGACGATGAGCCGCATGGTCTTCCACGGGGCCGCGTCCTTCTCCCACGGACGGCGATAGCGGAACTCGACGCGCGCGGGGGTGTAGATGCGGCTCGTGACAGTGACGTCGAGGTTTCCGGGGGCGCCGCACGTCGTCTTTCCGCCGCGGCCGCGGCGCTCGAGCGCGATTTCGCACTCGTTCGTGTTGGACTCGACCTCCCACGTGAATCCTGTCGTCGGATTCTCCTCGAGCGAGAACCGCACCGGCTCCCCCGCGCGCCGCTCGACGACGAGCTCCTTCGGCACGCTGCCGAGCGCGAACGCCGTCCCGTTCTTGAACTCCGCCGCCGCGCCACACGTCCCCGACAGGGCCTGGGCTGCAAGCGCCAACATTGCAAACCGGCATGCTTTCATTTTTCCGTCTCCTTGTTCTGTCCTGTGGCAAGGCCCTTCAGAAGCGCAGTGCAGCCTTCGAGGACGTCGGCGTAGGTCTCGTCGAAGTTGCCGGTGTACCACGGATCGGCGATGTCGCGTCCGGAGCCGGCGAACGACAGCAGCTTCCTGATCTTCCCGGCATCCTCCGGAAACACAAGCCGCCGAAGGTCGGCGATGTTGTAGTCGTCCATCCCGACGAGGAGGTCGTATTCCCGCGCCTTCGCGGCAGTGAGCAGCCATGCGCGCCGCGGCGCGAACGGGATGCCCTCCGCCGACAACTTCCTGCGGGTGCCGTAGTGGATGTCACTGCCGATCTCGTCGGTGTGCAGCGCGGCGGACTCGACATCGACGTCGTCGCGTCCGGCCCTTCTCAGGAGTTCCTTCATCACGAACTCCGCCATCGGCGAGCGGCAGATGTTCCCGTGGCACAGGAACAGTATCTTCTTTTTCCTATGGGTGTTCATGTTGCAGCTGGCATTCCGGTTTTGCGTCGTCAAAGCGCCTTTGCGGGGGCGGGGAGGATTCCGAGCGCGACGAGGTCAGCCTCCTGCCACGTGCCGTTCACGGAGACGTTCAGAAGCCCCAGGTCGCGCTGCAGCGCAAGCTCCTGGTTCTTGTAGCTGATCATCGCGGAGTAGAGCGAGTTCTTCGCGGAGACGAGCGAGTCCTGCGCCTCGAGCATGACCGTCATGTCCGCGCGCCCCGCCTGGAGGAGTATCTCCTGGTTGCGGACGCGGCGCTCGGCGAGGTTCATCGCGATGAACTGGATCTGCAGGTTGTCCTTCGTCTGGCTCATCGAGCGCATGTCGGAGCGGATCGTCTCCTTGAGCGAATCCTCCTCCTTCTGGTACGCCCTGACGGCGCTCTCGACTCCGATCAGCGCGCTCCTGTAGGCGTTGCGCTCGCTGCGGCGCTCTATCGGGAGGTCGACGGTGAGGAGCGGGTTCGCCTGCCACTCCCTCGGATGCAGCTCGCCGTGCCTCACGCCCTCGCGGCGCGACTTCGGGCCCACCGTGTCCGCGAAGTTCGAGACCCCCGTCCCGAGCGTCACCTCCGCGCGCAGCGCGTCCTCCGCGACGAGGAGCTTGCGCTGCGCGTCCTCCAGTCGGTCGCGCGATGAGACGAAGTCGAGCCTGTTGGAGAAGGCGATCGCGATCGCGATGTCGGTGCGGCGCTTCAAGTCCCCGTCGTCGACGGAATCCGGCGGATCAAGCACGATCTTCCCCGGATCGTCCCCGCCCATGTCGTACGGACCGAGCTCGAGCTCCGCGAAGCGTCCGACGTGCTTCTCCAGCTCCGCGAGGTCGCTTTCGCGCGGCTCTATGCGCGCGTCCGGCGGGAGCCCGAGCGTCATCTTGAATGAGTCCTTCGTCGCCTCGTAGCTCTGGCAGGAGGCGATCCAGCGCGCCTTCGAGGAGAGCTCGCTCTGGTGCGCCTGCTCGAACTGCGACTGCGACATGCGGCTCGCCTCGGCCATGCGGTACGAGCGGCGCGTGGAGCGTATCACGCGGCGGAACGCCTCGTCCTGGTTCTGCTGCTGGCGCTTCGCGAGGACGAGCGCGAGGTAGGCGGACTCTATCTGGCAGATGAACGAGCGCTTGTACTGTTCGAACGAGCGAACCTGGTAGATGAACGAGCGCTGCGCCTGCGTGAGCGGCTCGGTGTTCACGAGCTCGCCCGAGCCCCTGAGGAGCGGAATCGATATGCTGAGGTCCGCCGAGGAGCCCCACGCCGTCTTCCTGTCGCCGGTGAGCATTCCCGCGACGTTCGCCATTATCGAACCCGTCACGCGCACGCCGTTGCGGAACTTGCGGCTGAAGCCGAGGTGCCCCGTCTCGTTGTGCGTGACGGCGTGGTTCGAGATGGCGTCCTCCTCCTTCGGGTCGCGGTATACGGACGACGCGGCGGAGAGGGTTCCGTTGAAGATGGTGCGGAACGTGTCGTCCGCAAGGTCGAGCGCAAGCGCCGCCTGGAAGAGCGACTCCTTCTGCGCCTTGTAGTCCGCGCTGTTGTAGGCGGCGATCCTCACGGCGTCGACGAGCCCTATTTCGAGCGCGTTCGTCCCGCCCTGCCACACCGAGAGCGACGCATCCTCGCCGCCATCGAGAAGCCTGTCTCCGGCGCGCCAGTAGAGGTTCGTCGGGACGTCGCGGATTCCGAACGACGCGGGGTCGTTCGCGTAGAGGTTCTGGTCGATCATGAGGCGCCGGCGCAGCGTGTCCGCCGGAGTCTCGATCTCGATCTTCTCGGTTCGCCCGACGGCCTTCTCCTGATACTCCGAGAGGTACGCCTCCCCAGTCTCGTCCGCCTCGCGGCGGTAGTCGGAAGCGCTCCTGCACGAGGCGAGGAGGAGGGCTGCCGCGGCGATCGGGAGGAGGAGGCGCATCAGTAGCCGCACTCCATCACTGTCTTCTCGAAGCCGAAGGTGCCGGCGATGAGCGCGGCGCGAATCCACATGCCGTTCCTCATCTGGCGCCAGTACATCGCGCGCGGGTCGTGGTCGCAGCAGGTGGCGATCTCGTCGCGGCGGGGGAGCGGATGCATGATGATGCCGTCCCTGGGAAGGAGCTTCAGCTCCTCCGCGCCGAACTTGAAGCGCGAGGTGTCGATCTTCGCCGAGGCGCCCTTTGAGGAGTCCCACTCGTCCTGGATGCGCGTCATGTACACCGCGTCGGCGGTCTTCACCGCGCCGCGGAGATCGTCCGTCACCTCGAAGTCGATCCCCTTCTTCGCGAGGATCATCACCACGTCCGCCGGAACCTGCAGCTCCTGCGGCGCGACGAACACCTGCCGGACGTCGCGGAAGTTGGTGAGGAGGTAGGAGAGCGAGCGGACGGTGCGCCCGCGCATCAAGTCGCCGCAGAACACCACGGTGCGCCCGTCGAGACCGCCCTTCTCCTCGAACGACCTCACGAGCGTGTAGATGTCGAGGAGCGCCTGGGTCGGATGCTGGTCCTTGCCCGAGCCCGCGTTGAGGATCGGGATCGGACGCGACGAGTTGGAGAGCTCCCACGCCATCTTCTCCGCAAGCCCCTGCTCGGGCGAGCGCATGATGATCATGTCGAAGTACGACGAGAAGGTGCGGATGGAGTCCTCGTGGCTCTCGCCCTTGAACTCTGAAGACGTCGCGGCGTCGCGCACCGAACCGGTCGTGAGGCCGAGTATCTGGCAGGCGGCGAGGTGCGAGAGGAACGTGCGAGAGCTCGGCTGCGAGAAGTAGAGCATCGCGCGCTTGTGGGCGAGCACGCTCTTGAGGTACAGCGCGCCCTCCTTCGACTTGTTTATGAAGCGTATCCTGTTCGCGAGCGCGCAGAGGCGCTCGAGCGTCGCGCGGTCGAACTGCTGCGCGAAAAGCGTGTGGTAGGGCATCCCGTCGCCCTCGGTGCGCTCGAGGTACGCGCGCTT
>JAFPDR010000055.1 GCA_017389885.1 Kiritimatiellia bacterium | reverse complement strand
TGCGGTATTTCATACATCTGCTCCAGTTGTCGTGCATTCTTCCCCCAACGGGCGCACATTATACCATAAACCGCGGCGCTCTGCGCGCTCGTCGCGGGACGGTTGCCTAAAAGTGATTCGCCGCCCTTGTGCCGACATGCGGCGCGGAGGCTACCGCTCGCTGCGGAGGGCCGGGTCGAGGCGGTCGCGGAGATAGTCCGCGAGGTGGTTGAAGACGAGCACCAGCGCGAATATCGCGAGCGTGGTGAACGTCATCTCCCACCACACCCCCTGCCAGAGCCTCGCGCGGGCGTTGTTGATCATCACGCCCCACGAAGGCTCGCCCTGCACGCCGATGCCGAGGAACGAGATGAACACCTCGGTGGAGACGGCGGACGGGAAGCGTATCGAGAACTGGATGAGGATTATGTGCGCGACGTTCGGCAGGATGTGCCGGAACATTATGCGCGCGTGCGAGTAGCCGAGCACCCGCGCGGCCTGGACGTACGCGCGGTCGCGGTGCTTCATCACCTCCGCGCGGACCGTCCGGCACACGCCGACCCACGTCGTGAAGCCTATGCCCATGTAGATTCCGGCGAGCCCCTGCCCCACGACGAGCGAGATTGCGAGGATGAAGAGGAGGCCGGGCATGGACGCGACAGTCGCGCACAGCCACACAACGAGCGAGTCGACCTTGCCTCCGAAGTACCCGCCCAGGAGCCCCAGCAGCACGCCGAGCGGAATCGCGATGAGCGAAGTCATTATGCCGACGTGGAACGCTATGCGCGCGCCCTGCACGAGACGAAGCCCCACGTCGCGCCCGAGGTTGTCCGTCCCGAGCCAGTGCTCCGCGGACGGAGGCATGAAGCGCTCCTCCGTGTTGACGGCGTTGTACGCAGGCGTCACGTCCCGGTACCGCGCCACGCGGTACTGCACTTCGCCGAAGACCGCCGCCGCGAGATACGCGGCAAGCGCGACGAGGCAGAGCTTCACGGAGAGCTTCATGCGCATGGGGAAGGGTCCGTCAGCCCGCGGCGAGTATGCCGCGGAGGTTCCGCATTATCCGGCTCGCGAGCTCGGGCTTGTTCATCGTATAGACGTGTACGTGGTCCACGCCGTTCGCGAAGAGGTCCACGATCTGCTCCGTCGCGTACGCAACCCCCGCGCCGAGCATCGCCGCGGGGTCGTCGCCGAAGCGGTCCACTATCGCGCGGAAGCGCGGCGGGAGGCTCGTCCCGGAAAGCTCGCAGATGCGCGCGATCTGGCGTCCGTTCGTCACCGGCATTATCCCCGCGACGACCGGAACAGTCACCCCCGCGTCCCTGAGGCGCGCGAGGTAGTGGAAGAACACGTTGTTGTCGAAGAACATCTGCGACGTGAGGAAGTCGAGCCCCGCGTCCACCTTCTCCTTCACGCGCGCAATGTCGTCCGCGAAGTGCGCGCTCTCGGGATGCCCCTCCGGATAGCACGCCCCGCCGAGGCAGAAGCCCTCGCCGGAGAGCGCCCTGACGAGGTCGGACGCGTGCATGTACGCGGCGCCGCCGGGGAACACCGTCCCAGCGGCGCAGTCGCCGCGAAGGCACAGGACGTTCTCTATCCCCGCCTCGCGGAAGGACGCTGTCTCGCGCGCGATGGACTCGCGCGTCGCGCCGATGCAAGTGAGGTGCGCAAGCACCGGAACGGCGCACGCGCTCTGCACGTGCTCCGCGATCGCGCGCGTGTTCGCGCCCGTCGAGCCCCCGGCCGCGCCGTAGGTGACGGACATGAACGCCGGCCTCTCGGCTGCGATCGCCGAGACGATCTCCTTGGTGCCCTCGAGCGGACGGTCCTTCTTCGGGGGGAACACCTCGAATGACACGGACGGACCGGGGCGGGCGAGTATCTCGGATATCTTCATGCCCGTCTGCTACAGGAGGTTGCGCTGGATCTTGCCGGACACGGTCTTCGGCAGCTCGTCGCGGAAGACGACGATTCGCGGATACTTGTAGGGCGCGGTGTGCGTCTTGACGTAGTCCTGGATCTCCTTCTTGAGCTCCTCGGACGGCTCCTTGCCCTTCACAAGCTTGATCGTCGCCTTGACGACCTGTCCGCGCACCGGATCGGGCGCCGCGGAAACGCCGCACTCGACCACGTACGGGAGCTCCATGATGACGTTCTCGATCTCGAACGGTCCGATGCGGTATCCGGACGACTTGATCACGTCGTCCGCGCGCCCGACGTAGTGGAAGTACCCGTCCTCGTCCTTCCACGCGACGTCGCCCGTGTGGTAGCATCCGTGCCTCCACGCGTCGGCCGTCTTCTCCTCGTCCTTGTAGTATCCGATGAAGATTCCGGGATGCGGCGCGGAGCGGGGCGTCCTGACGACGATCTCGCCGTGTTCGCCAGCGGGGACGGAGTGCCCTTCCGCGTCGACGAGGTCGATTCCGTAGTCGGGGATCGGCTTGCCCATCGCGCCGAGCTTGATCTCGTCGCCGAAGAGCGTGCCGAGCGCGCACGTCGTCTCGGTCTGCCCGAAGCCCTCGTAGATTGAAAGCCCGGTCGCGCGCTTGAACTGAGTGAACACCTCGGGGTTCAGCGCCTCGCCCGCGGTCGTGGCGTGCTTCACGGACGAGAAGTCGTACTTCGAGATGTCCTCCTTGATGAGCATGCGGTACATCGTCGGCGGCGCGCAAAACGTGGTGATGCCGTATTTCGCGAACATCGGCAGGATCGTCTCGGCGTGGAAACGGTCGAAGT
>JAFPDR010000054.1 GCA_017389885.1 Kiritimatiellia bacterium | reverse complement strand
GTCCATGAACGGGCTCAAGAACCTGCGCGGCACCATCGCGATGGCCCGCACGATGGATCCGAACTCGGCGACGAGCCAGTTCTTCATCAATCTCGTCGACAACGCGTTCCTCGACTTCACTGCGCCGACGACGCGCGGATACGGCTACGCCGTCTTCGGGCGCGTCCTCGACGGAATGGAGGTCGTCGACGCGATCGCGAAGGTCCGCACCGGGTCGGTCGGTCCGTACGAAAACGTGCCGTCGGAAGCCGTGGTCATCAAAAAAATAACCATGTGCTGACGGTTGCCAAATCCGAAAGAAAAGCATATAATAGTCACCACATAAACAACCCAGGAGTCCAATCCATGAAGAAACTGTTCCCTCTGGCGCTCGTCGCCGCGTTCGCAATCCCGCTCTGCGCCGAGCCCGCCGCCCCGGAAACCGAGACAGACGAGCTCGCGCTCGATGACGACAACTCGCTGGCCGTCCAAGTCGACGCGCCGCGCAAGAACTCGGCCATGTGGCCCGCGTTCGTCGGTGTCTGGGAGTTCCCCGAGACGCCCGACCTCGTCGGCGTCAGGTTCACGATTCCGTGGTCCACGAAGCAGGAGAACATCACCGGCTTCGACCTCGGCTTCTGGGGCCGTTCCGAGTACTTCGAGGGTGTGCAGTGCAACGTGCTGCGCAACGACGTCAAGGATTCCTGCTCGGGCATCCAGTGCGGAATCTACAACTCCGTCGCGCGCGGCGACCTCCTCGGCATCCAGGTCGGCATCTGGAACGAGTCGCTCGCACACCGCGGCGTCCAGGTCGGCATCATCAACGTCTCCGGCGACACGCAGGGCTTCCAGTTCGGCGTCATCAACCGCAGCGAGACGATGTACGGCTTCCAGGTGGGCCTCATCAACATCATCCGCGACGCGGAGATCCAGTTCTGCCCGGTCATCAACGTCGGGTTCTGATACAAGATGAACATCCATCCATTCGCGGCCGTCAGGCCGAACAAGGAGGACGCGGCCCTGGTCGCGTCCGTTCCTTATGACGTCGTGGACACGGCGGAGGCGAAGGCCCTCGCCGCGGGCAACCCCAAGAGCTTCCTGCACGTGTCGCGTCCGGAGATAGACCTCCCGGACGGCACGGACTGCTCCTCGCCCGAGGCGTACGCCCAGGCGAAGAAGGCGCTCGACGCGCTTGTCGCGGACGGCACGCTTGTGAGGGACTCCGAGCCCAGGTTCTACGCATACCGCCAGACGATGGGTTCGCACAGCCAGACAGGCATCGTCGCGACCTTCGACACGCAGGACTACCTCGCGGGCGTCCTCAAGCAGCACGAGAAGACGCGCAAGGACAAGGAAGACGACCGCACGCGCCACATCGAGACGCTGCAGGCGCACACGGGCCCCGCGTTCCTCACCTACCGCGACGACAAGGCGATAGACGAGATCGTCGCGGAGGCGTGCAGGCGCGAGCCGCTCTACGACTTCGTGGCGGACGACGGAATCGGCCACACGGTCTGGGAGATCGCGTCCGCCTCGTCCTGCATGGGCGACGAACTCCAGGAGCTCTTCGCGCGCATCCCCGTCGCGTACATCGCGGACGGACACCACCGCAGCGCGGCGGCGTCGCGCTACGCGAAGGAGCGCGGCTTCGAAGGGGAGAGCAGGTGGTTCCTCGCCGTCGCGTTCCCCGCGAGCCAGCTGAAGATACTCGCGTACAACAGGCTCGTCGCAGACCTCAACGGACTGTCCGACTACGAGTTCATGTCCCGCGTCTCCGAGAACTTCGCGATCGGCCGCAGGGGCGCCCGCAACTGCCGCATGTACTTCCGCGGGAAGTGGACCGACCTCTCGTGGGACGTTCCGTCCGGCGCGGACGTCGTCTCGTCCCTCGACGTGAGCTACCTGCAGGACAGGCTTCTCGCCCCCGTGCTCGGCATCGGCGATCCCCGCACGGACAAGCGCATCTCGTTCATGGGCGGAATCCGCGGCGACGCGGCGCTCGCGGCGAAGGTCGACTCCGGCGAGAACGCCGTCGCGTTCGCGATGGAGCCTGTCACCGTCGAGGAGATGATGGCGATTGCGGACGCGGGCGCGATAATGCCCCCGAAGTCCACCTGGTTCGAGCCGAAGCTCCGCTCGGGCCTCTTCGTGCACACGGTCTGACGATGGGCGGAATCGGCGGCTATTTCCGGAGACTGCGCGAGAAGATGGTCCGAGACCCTCTTCCGCCGGAGGACATAGCCGCCGGATGGGCGCTCGGCGTCTTCGTGGGCTGCGCCGTTCCGTTCGGGCTCCAGCTCATCATCTCGATCCCCCTCGCGCTCATGATGCGCGTGAGCAAGATCGGCGCGACGCTCGGGACGTTCATCACGAACCCGGTGTCGATATTCTTCATCTATCCGGCGCAGACTTTCGTCGTCAACAGGCTGCTCTTCGGAGGCTCGCTCACCTACGCCAAGCTCGCCGAGACCGAGTGGACGTGGGCCGCGGTGCGGCGCCTCGGCGCGGAGGTGATGGCGTCGTTCTTCCTCGGCGGCTTCCTCCTCGCCATCGTGATGACGCCGCTCGCCTACTTCTTCGTGAAGCGCCTCGTCATCCGCGCGCGCGCACGCCGCGCCCGCCGGGCCAACCGGAAGGGCGCTCAATGATCTCGCCCGAGACCATCGAGCGCATAAAGGCCCTGATGGAGGAGGCCTCCGTGTTCGAGGAGGACCTCGAGGAGAGCTTCATCCTCGGAGGCGGCCCCGGAGGGCAGAAGACGAACAAGACCTCCAACGTCGTCCGCCTCTCGCACGAGCCGAGCGCGCTTTCCGTGCGCTGCGGCGAGACGAGGAGCCGCGAGACGAACCGCTGGCTCGCGCGGCGCATGCTCGCCGAGCTCATCCTCGAGCGCGAGCGCGGAAGGAAGTCCGCCGCGCGCCAGGCGGCGGAGAAGGTGCGCCGCCAGAAGCGCCGCCGCAGCCGCCGGCAGAAGCAGAAGATGCTCGCCGACAAGCACGCCCACTCCGAGATCAAGGCCCTACGCCGCCGCGTCGACCCTGATTCATAGGCGATTTCGAAGTCCCGGTGACATTTTCGCCCGCGGCACGCATTTATACATTCGAAAGGAACATTGAACAATGAAAACTGTGTATAAAGTGCTTCTCGTCCTCTTCGGCGTGATTCTCCCCGCGGCGG
>JAFPDR010000053.1 GCA_017389885.1 Kiritimatiellia bacterium | reverse complement strand
GAGGCCTCCCTCTGGGGCGGCGTGATGACCGCGACAGCCATCACCAAGGGCATCCGCGGCGCGGTGATCGCCGGCGGGATCCGCGACACGAAGCAGATACTCGAGCAGAAGTTCCCCGTGTTCTACAAGTACCGCGTCTCGAACGGATCGCTCGGACGCTGCATGATCACGCACTACCAGGTTCCGGTGAAGATCGGCAAGGTCACGGTGCGCCCGGGCGACATCATAATGGGCGACATAGACGGAGTCATCTGCATCCCGCGCGAGATCGCCTACGAGGTGCTGCTCCGCGCCGAGGGAATCGAGCGCAACGAGGTGGACATCTTCTCGTGGGTGCGGCAGGGCGACACCATCAGCGAGATCATCGACAAGGGCGGCTACTTCTGAGCCGCGTCCGCAAGGAGCTCGACGTACTCGGCGTATATGCGCCCCGCGTCGAGCTCCGAGAGGAGTCCGTCGAAGTCGGGCTCGGACTCCATCGCCTTCTTCGCGGCGGCGAGGAACGATGCCGCGTCTGCCGGATCGTACGCCGCGCCCGCGCGGTGTCTTTCGAGAATCGCGGCGCATTCGCCGCGGAGCGATGTGACCATCCTGAGTCCGTGCGCCGCGTAGTCCCCGAGCTTGTAGGGAAGCCCGACGAACGTGTCGTCCGAGAGGGGGATTATGCCGATCGACGCGGACTCCATCAGCGCGCCTAGTTCGCGCTCGGCGAGGTATCCGTGGAACCTGATCCGCGGCGAATGCGCCGCGCACGCGCGCCATTCCGCTTCGCGCGGGCCGGCCCCAGCGATGTCGAGTGTCGCGCCATCAGTGTCCCTTACGGCGCGGATCGCGGTCGTGAGGTCGTAGCCCTTGCCGAAGTTCCCCGCGTAGACGAAGGAGAGTCGCGGCTGGCTCGCGGTTGACGGCTCGCGTTTCGCCGGCGTGGACACGCCGTGGTAGAATCGGTGGTACGACTTTGCGCCGTGCGCGAGCGCGATTTCTCCGTATGCATCGCAGACGCCCGTCACGATGTCCGCGCCCCTGTATGCGCGGTTTGCGGCCGCGCGCAGCGGGAGAAGGGGCAGCGCGCCGAGGAAGCGGACGGACTTCGGAAGAAGCCGGTAGAAGGTCTCCGGCCAGGCGTCCATGATGTCGACGGCGATCGTCGCGCCGAACTCGCGCTTCAGGGCGAGCGCGGCGTCCGCTGTCGAGAGCGGAGGCAGCGAGACGACGACGATGTCGGGAGCGCCGTTCGCCTTCGCGTCCGCGCGCGCCTCATCAAGCCAGCGCCGCGCATACGCGCGGTGGCTTCTTATCCGCGCGAGCGAGACGTTGGAGCGGTAGGGGAGCGTGCGGACGAGCCTGAGCCGGAACGCGTCCGGCGAAGAGAGAATCGTCCGCGGCGCCTTCTTCGCGTGCGAGAAGTCGCTTGTCCAGAGCGTTACGTCGTGCCCCGCCTTCGCGAACGCCTCTGCCATGAGCCAGTAGCGCTGGGGGCGGAAGCCCTCTGCCGGGAGGTTGTCGAACGGATTCTCTATCCACACTTTCATCTCGCACTATTATACCAAATCGATTGCATTGGCGGATTGCAGGTTGGCTGATTTCACGTTCGCAACACGCCGTGCGGGAAATGTGGTATAATTTTCCGCATGGAGAACATTGTCAGTAAAGTTTGCCGCTGCATACGCGGGGGAGCGCTTCTGCTTTCCTTCCTCTGCTGCGTCTGCGCGGCGAGCGCTCCGGCGGTTCCGCAGCTGCCTGGCGTGGGCCAGGAGACCGGAGGCCATTCCGAGGTGACCGTCGACGCGAACGGCGTCAAGTGGGTCTGCGAAGACGGAGTGTGCCGCATCGTCGAAGACGGCGCGGAGAAGTCCGCCGAGGCGGCACCCGCGGCGAAGGTTCCGGAAAAGCCGTCGCGCATGATCCTCGGCTCGCGCAGCGTCGACGAGTTCCTCGCGTTCCTCGGCGCGGCGGAGGAAGCGCCCGCGGAGGAGGAGAAGGGTGGCGGGGCTTTCGAGTCTTTCACGTGGGTGACGCTTCTTCTCGCGATCCTCGGCGGACTCGCCCTCAACCTCACGCCGTGCGTGCTGCCGATGATTCCGGTGAACCTCATCATCATCGGCAAGTCGCCGATGCGCGGCGCGGCGTACGGACTCGGCATGGCCGTCGCATACGGCGTTCTCGGCGCGCTCGCGTCCGTAGGGCTCCTCGCCTTCGGCTCGATACAGTCGAGTCCGTGGTTCAACGCCTTCGTGGCCGTCGTCTTTCTCGCGCTCGCCGTTTCCATGCTCGGGTTCTTCAGCATCGACCTCGCGAGGTACCGTCCGACGGCGAACACGCAGGGCGCGTCAACGGCCTCGCTCGCCGTGCCGTTCCTGCTCGGCTCCCTCGCCGCTGTGCTCGCGGGCGCGTGCGTCGCGCCGGTGCTGATCTCGGTGATAGTCCTCACGGCGCGGCTCTTTGCGGAAGGCAACCGCCTCGTGCTTGCGCTGCCGTTCGCGCTCGGACTCGGCATGGCGCTTCCGTGGCCGGTCCTCGGCGCGGGGATGAAGGTCCTCCCGAAGCCGGGCGCGTGGATGAAGACGGTCAACCGCGTCTTCGGCGTTGTGCTTCTCTGCTTCGCCGTCTGGTACGCGCGGCTCGCGGTTGTCGGCTGGACAGGTCCGCGCGGCGAAGGCGCCGCGTCCGCGGCAGATGCGCCGCGCGCAGAGGGTGTGTCCGTCGAGACGACGCCTGCCGATTTCGAATCCGTCCTCGCCGCGGCGCTTGCGCAGGGCAAGCCCGTGTTCGTAGACTGCTGGGCGACATGGTG
>JAFPDR010000052.1 GCA_017389885.1 Kiritimatiellia bacterium | reverse complement strand
GCTCGTTCGCGGCGGCGTCATCGGCGACGTCAGGTACGTCGACGCCAACTACGGCATCGGCGGCAAGAAGCTTGGCGGTCCTTCCCACCCGATCCGTTTCTTCGACGTTCCCGAGAACGCCGCGAAGGAGGCGGAGGGATACGAGCTACTCGGTGAGAAGGGCTGGGACATGTGGCTAGGACCGGCCAAGTGGCGTCCGTACTCCAACCAGCTCGCGCCTGTAGGCGTCAACAAGTTCTACCCGATGTTCTGGCGCTTCGACGACGACATCGGCTCGGGCTACAACGGCGACTGGGGCGCGCACCACCTCGACATCGCGCAGTGGGGAATGGACATGGACGATTCCGGCCCCTACAAGATCATCCGCTCCGACGAGCCGTACTCGTCCGACCTCTTCCACGGCGGGCGCCGCCAGTTCGGCATGAAGATGCTCTTCAGGTCGAAGAAGGACGGAAAGGACATCGAGCTGTACCACGGTCCGTTCGGCGTGTGGGGCACGGTGTTCTACGGCACCAACGGAATCGTGGCCGTAAACCGCGGCAAGATCGCGGTGTGGACCGGCTTCGACGCGACTGCGAAGAAGCCCGACGAGGAGATCCGCAAGGGGCTCCAGGACGTCTCGTACATGAAGGACAAGATCGTCGCGGAGTCCGTCGGAAAGGACTACGGCACCGACATGGCCGTCAAGAAGGACAACCGCCTCGACGCGGCGCTCGACCTCCTCGAGGGCAAGTTCGCCGCCGAGATCAAGAAGGCCGGCCTCTACGAGAGCCCGAACCAGATCCAGAACTTCTGCGAGTGCGTCTACTCCCGCAAGCCGACGATCTCGCCCGCCGAGGTCGGCGGCAGGAGCTGCACCCTGTGCCTCCTCTGCAACATGTCGTACGTCTACGACACGGGCTTCGACTGGGATCCCGCCAAGATGGAGATCGTCGGGGCGAACCCGAAGGGCATCTCCATCAAGCGCGACCACTACCGCAACGGATGGGAGATCGAGGTCTGATGAAGCCGGTAAGGGCGATAATACTCGGATACGGGATCCGCGGGCGCGCGTACGCCTCGTACGCCGCCACGCATCCCGACGAGTTCGAGATAGCGGGTCTCGCGGACCCCGTCGCGGAGTTCCCGGCGGACGCGAAGTATCCGACGTGGAAGAGCTGGGAGGCCGCGATAGACGCCGGCGTCGATGCGGACGCGGTCGTCATCTCGCTTCCCGACCGACTCCACCACGCGTCGTGCCTCAAGGCGCTCGAGAAGGGCTACCACGTCCTTCTCGAGAAGCCGATCGGCTGCACGTGGGACGAGTGCCGCGAGATAGCCGAGGCGCAGAAGCGCACGCGGCGCCTTGTCCTCACGGGGTACGTCCTTCGCTACGCGCCGTTCTACAAGAAGCTGCGCGAGGTCATCGCGTCCGGCGCGATCGGCGAGCTCACGAGCGTACACCACCTCGCCGCCATCTCCTACGGCAAGGCCGCGCACGCATACTGCCGCGGCAACTGGTCCGTCGAGGCCAAGGGCACGGGGATGCTCGTCAACAAGTGCACCCACGACTTCGACCTCATCGAGTGGTGGACGAAGGGCAAGCGCTGCACGAAGATATCGAGCTTCGGCTCGCTGATGCACTGGCGGCCCGAGAACAGGCCGGCGGGCGCGGCGGACCGCTGCAAGGACTGCCCCGAGGCCGTCCGCGAGAAGTGCCCCTTCGACGCCTACAAGGTCTACTACGACCGCACGGACCTGCGCTACCACTTCGCGGACGAGTCGGACGAGGCGATACTCAAGATGATCGAGAAGTCGCCGTACGGACGCTGCGTGTACGCGTGCGGAAACGACTCCGTCGACCACCAGACGGTGCTGATGGAGTACGAGGGCGGGCTCACGATCATCCTCGAGATGGAGAGCTACTCCCAGGAGCGCAACCGCATCACGCACTTCTACGGCACGCGCGGCGAGATCATCGCCGACGAGCACAAGATCGAGATTCTCCCGTTCCTCGGCGACTCGACGACGATCATCCCGCAGCAGCACGGACACCACGGCGGAGGAGACCGCGAGATCATGACGGAGTTCGTCAAGCTCGTCAGGACCGCATCTCCCGACCGCTATTCGGGTGTCCTGGAGGCCGCGCTCGAATCGCACAGGATCGCGTTCCTCGCCGAGGAGTCGCGAAAGTCAGGACGAACAATCATAGACTGAGGCGGACATGAAGAACATCTCGACCCGTGAATTCATCAAGGGCCTCGGGCTCTGCGGCGCAGCCGCGGCGACCGGGGCCGCGCTCGGCGACGAATACGTCGCGGACAGGAACGCGCTTCCCCCCGGGAGCTGCGGCGATCCGCAGAACGTCTGGTTCGGAAAGCACATCTTCCCGCTCGAGCACACGATGGCTGACGGGCCGAGCTGCTTCATCAGGGACGGAAAGGTCTGCGAGCCCGCGAAGGAGCTCCCGGTCTTCCACACGACCGACGTCGTGGTCGTCGGCGGAGGCCCCGCCGGATTCTCCGCCGCCCTCGGCGCTGCGCGCGCTGGCGCGAAGGTCGCGCTCGTCGAGCGCTACGGCTCGCTCGGGGGGCTCTTCACGAACGGAATGGTCCTCGTGATGCTCGCCACGTGCCGCAGGAACGAGTCCGGGAAATGGGACCTCGTCACGCGCGGCGTGTGCGGCGAGTTCATGGAGCGCGCGGCGAAGTACGGGAGGGACTTCTCCAATCCGCCCGCAACCACGTGCCCCGAGAGGATGTGGCAGCCCACGGTCGACCCGGAGTGGGCGAAGGTCCTGATGGACGAGATGGTGGCCGAGTCGAAGGTCGACATGTTCTTCCACTGCTGGGGCGTAGACGTCGTTCAGGACGGCGGCAAGGTGCTCGGAGTGGTGTTCGAGTCGAAGGAGGGACGGCAGGCGATCCTCGCAAAGCAGGTCGTCGACTGCACCGGAGACGCTGACATGCTCTTCAGGGCGGGCGGAGACTACGACCAGGTCACCTCGCCGATCTCCACCGTCTTCCGCTGGGGCAACATGGACACTATCGATCCCGCGAAGACGCCTGGCGCGAAGCTCCCGACGCGCGGCAACGAGGGCAATCCTGACGCGAACTGGGGCCACACGGGCATGACGACGGGCAACGGGCTCTCCGTCCGCGACCTCACGCGCATCGAGATCCTCGACCGCCGCCAGAACTGGGAGAAGGTGGTCAGGATGCGCTCGACACCGGGATGGGAGAAGGTCTACACGACCAACTCCGCCTCGCAGCTCGGCGTCCGCCAGTCGCGCCTGATCGCGGCGGAGTACGTCATCGGACGCAGGGAGATACGCGAGGGGCTGAAGTTCGACGACGTCGTCGGATGGTGCGGCCAGGACGGTCCGCACGCCGCGTTCCCCGTCTGCTACCGCCAGATACTTCCGAAGAAGGTCGACAACCTGCTCTGCGCGGGGCGCTGCCTCGGCAGGGGAGACACGATCGACACTTTCCGTCTGATCTGCCCGTGCTTCGTGACCGGCCATGCGGCGGGCGTTGCAGCTGCAATAGCCGCGCAGAGGGGCGTCGCGCCGCGGGCCCTCGCCTACGCGGACATACGCCGTGAACTCGAGCGCCAGGGGGCGTACATAGGCTGAGATGCGCATACTGACGCGATACGTTTTCCGGGAGTTCCTCGTTCCGCTCTTCTACTGCCTGTGCGGATTCGCGTCGATCTACGTCCTGTTCGAGCTCTTCGGCTCGTTCTCCCGGATGTCGGAGGCGAAGCCCGCGTTCCTCGACATCGTCGGCTACTTCTGCGCCTACCTCGCGCCGTTCTTCCAGTATCTCGCCCCTGCGGCGCTGATGCTGGCGACGCTGTACACGATGTGGACGTTCTGCCGCCACTCCGAGATCATCGCGATGCGCGCGAACGGAATCGGGTTCTTCACGATCGTGAAGCCGCTCCTCTTCGTCTCGTGCGCGATGGCGCTGTTCGTCGCGTGGGTGAACGAGAGCTACGTCCCGCGCAGGGCGCAGTGGGCGAAGCAGCTCAGGAACGCCCGCTTCGAGGCGGCGAAGGTGGAGAAGGCGGACAACATAGTGTTCCGC
>JAFPDR010000051.1 GCA_017389885.1 Kiritimatiellia bacterium | reverse complement strand
TTTCCTTTCTCGCGACGCGCGTCGTCGGGATTGCCGTCGACGCCGCGGTGATTGGCCTCGCGTACCTAAGCGCGTTCGCGCTTCGCTTCGACTTCCAGGAGCCGACGTCGCTCGGCGGATGGACCACGGTCGCGCGCTCGTACGTCGTCGTGTGCGCGGTGCATCTCGTCTCTCTCCTCGTCTTCGGATGCTATCGCCTCGCGTGGCGCAGGGTGCGCGGAAGCGAGCTGCCGCAGTACATCGGCGCGATGATGTTCGCGTGCGGCGTCCTCACGCTGATGCGCTACTTCCTCCCCAACGTCACGCTTTCGCATATCCGCCCTCCGTACTCGATCACGGTGATCTGCTTCTTCCTCGCGACGATCGGAGTGGTTGGCGTGCGGGTGCTGTGGCGCGTCTACTGGACGAGCCGCGTGAAGGAGGATACGCTTCTCGAGCGCAACGTCAAGCACTTCGACAACACGGTCGCGCGGCGCTTCCTCGCCGGGAAGGTCGTGATGGTGACTGGCGCGGGAGGGTCGATCGGCTCGGAGATAGTCCGGCAGGTCGCCGCGGCAGGCGCGAAGAAGGTGCTGATGGTCGAGCGCGGGGAGAACGCGCTCTACGAGATCAACCGGCGGATGAGCGACGCGCGCTGCGTCCCGCTGATGTACGACGTGAACGACAGGGACAAGATGGACGCGCTCTTCGCGTCCGAGAAGCCGGAAGTGGTTCTCCATGCCGCGGCGTACAAGCATGTTCCTATGGTCGAGATGAACCCCGAGGAGGGATGGCGCAACAACACGGAGGCGACGCGCAGGCTCGCGATGCTTGCTGCGGCGCACGGCGTGCGGCGCTTCGTTCTCATCTCAACCGACAAGGCGGTGAACCCTGTCTCCGTCATGGGCAAGACGAAGCTCGCCGCCGAGCAGGCGGTCATGAAGATGGAGGGGGACACCTCCTTCTGCGCGGTCCGGTTCGGAAACGTCTTCGGCTCGTCGGGATCGGTGGTGCCGCTCTTCAGGGAGCAGATCGCGAAGCGCCGTCCGGTGACCGTGACGCATCCGGACATGAAGCGCTACTTCATGACGATCGAGGAGGCGGTCTCGCTCGTCCTGCAGGCAGCCTCGCGCGACGAGAGGGCGATATACACGCTCGACATGGGCGAGCCGGTGCGAATTCTCGACCTCGCGGAGGGCATGATAGAGCAGGCGGGGTTCCGTCCGTACGTGGACATCCCGATCGTCTTCACGGGCGTGCGTCCCGGGGAGAAGCTGTTCGAGGAGCTGGACGTCTCGGAGCGCTCCTGCTACAAGACCGACATGGCGAAGATATACATAACCAAGTGAACGCAACCGCCATACGTCGCCTTGCAATCGGCCTGTTCCTCGCGGCTCTCTCCGTGACGGGGTTCGCGTCCACGTTCGTCGTCGGCGCGGAGCTCACGAAGTCGTGCGGCGTCTCCTCCGAAGTGCTGTCGTTCCTCCGCTTCGCGATAGCTGGCGCGGCGATGCTCGCGCTGCGTCCGAAGGTCCCGCGCGCCGCGCGCGACTGGGCGACGATACTCTGGCTCGGTCCGGTGGGAACCTCGCTCATGGCGTGGTTCGTCTTCCTCGGCTGCGCGCGCGTTAGCGCGGCGAACGCGTCGATGGCGGACGCGCTGACGCCTCTCATGATCTTCGCCGCTGCGTCCGTAAAGACGCGGCACATCGACGGACGCGGGATCTTCGGGCTTCTGTGCGGATTCCTCGGCGCGCTTCTCGTGATCCAGATCATCCACCGCGGCGGATTCGCGCTCGAGGCGTATTCCGTCGGAGACGTCTATGTCCTGCTTGCCGCCGCGACGTGGGGCGTGTACACGGTGTGGGGGCGTTCTCTCATCTCGCGCATCGGCTCGCAGTCGTTCACCACGTGGACGATGCTCGCGGGCGCGGCGGCGATCGGCGTGTTCCTTCCGTTCCTCGACGTCGTCTGGCCGTCGGACGCGAAGTCGTGGTCGCTCGTCGCGTGCCTCGCGTTCGTCTGCACGCTCATGCCTTTCTGGACCTGGAACGCTGCGCAGAAGTATCTTCCGGTGTCGCTGCTCGGCGTGACGGCGTACTTCACGCCCGTCGTGGCGGTGGCGCTCGCGGCGGTCTTCCTCGGGGAGAAGGCCACTGCGCTTCAGTGGATCGGAACTCTTTTCATAATCGTGTCCGCGGTCGTCGAAACCAAGGGGGCGTCCCGCGCAGGCTGACAACAATGGGGGGGGAACACAAAAATGGAACATCCGGCATTCAAGACGACGTACAACCTTCCGGGGCGCGAGCTTCTTCCGCACCGCGAGCCGTTCCTGTTTCTCGACAGGCTCATCGCCGCGGATGAGACGGGGTGCATCGGCGAGTATCTCTTCACGGAGGAGAAGAACGACTTCTTCAAGGGGCACTTCCCTGGCGCGCCCGTGGTGCCCGGCGTTGTGCTCACCGAGGCGATGTGCCAGTGCGCGGGAGCGGGTATCGTGGCGCAGAACGTGATGGGAGGGCTTGACCGAGACAGGAGCAGCCGCTTCGTCCTCGCGGCGATCACCTCGGCGCGCTTCAGGCGTCCGGTGGTCCCTGGCGATCTCTTCACGATGGTCGCCCAGAACGTGAAGTCGCGCTCGCGCATCCGCACCTTCGCCGTGAAGGGCTACGTCGGCGAGGAGCTCGCCGCGGAGTGCGAGGTCACCTGCCTCCTCGACACGCGTCCCGCATAAATACGAACCTTCCAACGTCTGCAGCAGCCATGAACTTCCTCTCCCGACACGCCTACGACATCGGCACCGGACTCGCCGCGTGCCTTTGGCCTTTCTTCATAAGACGCAGGAGGATATCCGTCGACAACATAATGAAGTGCGGCGTCGCGTCCGATCCGCGCGAGGCGAAGCGCATCGCGAAGCGCGCGTGGTGCCATCTCGCGGGGCACATCTGCGAGGCGCTCGCGGTGCCCGGCGTGGTGACGAAGGACGACTGGAGGGATCACCTCGACCTTTCGGAGGCGGATCCCGAGGCGGCGAAGCTGCTTCTCGACGAGACGGACACGCCGATCCTCCTCGTGAGCGCGCACCACGGCGTATGGGAGGCCGCGACGAACGTCCTCTCGTTCGCGCGCCCGATGATCGCCATCGCGCGCGTGATGAACAACAGGCTCGTCGCGAGGTGGATGAAGAAGCACCATTTCCGCGGGCCCGTCACGGTGATCGACAAGAACCACGGCTTCACGCCGGAGATACTGCGCCAGTGGGTCGACACGAAGGCGGCGATGACGATCCTGATGGACCAGCACACGTCGAAGGGTCCGATGCTCTCCTTCCTCGGCCGCAGGGCGCAGACGTTCACCTCCGCGACGCGCCTCGCGATGCGCTACGGATATCCGATCGTCGTCGGCTCGTTCGTGCGCGTGGCGCCGTTCAGGTACAGGCTCGTCGGCGGCAAGCCGCTCCGCTTCTCGAAGACGGACGACAAGAAGGCCGCGACGCAGCTCCTCAACGACAGGCTCGCGGAGGCGATCAGGAAGTACCCCGAGCAGTATCTGTGGGCGCACCGCCGCTGGCGTCACGACTGAGGTCGCGAAGGTGGAGCGCGCGAGCGTAACGGCCGACCCGGAGAGTCCGTCGCCGCAGGAGCTGCGGCGCTACGTCTCCGAGATATTCTCTTCGATTGACGAGCGTCCGAGGAAGCTCTACGTCGAGTTCGACGTGCGCGGCGCATGTGCCGCGGAGGTTTCGGTCGACATGGTGGACGGAGAGCCCGTCTTCAGGATCGGAGACCAGCGCCCCGCGAAGTG
>JAFPDR010000050.1 GCA_017389885.1 Kiritimatiellia bacterium | reverse complement strand
GCGCACAGCGCAACAAAAGAGGCCGCCGGCGTTCCGCCGGCGGCTTTCTTCGTCTCCAAGGTCCGGCACAAGATCACGTACTGGGAGATCTGGAACGAGCCCGCTTTCCCGTCGGTTCTTCCGCCCTGGTCGTTCATCGTGGCGGAACTGTCCCCCTGATGAGGAGGCAGCCCCTTTTATCCCCTGCGACTTTCATCTCCCGCTTCAAATCTTGCCGCGGAAGACGTGGAAGAAGCGGAGGATGGGCGAAGGGGTCATCGTTATGGCGCCTTTAGGGCAGACCTCGTGGCAGCAGGCGCAGCCGACGCATCTGCCGCGGTCGAGTGCTGGAGCCGAACCGCCGCCCGCACACGCAAGTGCCTTCACGGGACACGCCTTCGCGCACTTTCCGCAGCCGATGCAAATGGAGCCGTCGATTTTCGGCCTAACCCAAAGGACGCCTGTCGCAACTTTCGCGATGCACGACGGCACAAGGCCGACCAGATACGATCCGACGGGGACGGAGAACGAGTCGACATGTACTTCGTCGCCGGATATCTCAGGCTTGTGGGAGGTCGTCTCCCCGGCTAGGTACGGAACAGTCTCCGGGTCGAGGTGTAGGATTTCGCACAGCGCGAGGTCGAGCGCGAAGGGATCTGCGGACGCGGCGAGGAAGCCGAGGTCCACGGGGCGTCCGTTCGCCGGACCCTGCCCCTCCATCCCGACTACCGCGTCCGCGATGCTGACCGTCTGCGGAAGGACGCTCCATATTGCCTTGAGGAGTCGTCCGAAGTCGTCCGGCCTCGGATGGAGCCGGTGAAGCGTCGTTTTGCCGTATCCGGGAACGGCTCCGTAGAGGTTCTTGACGGCGGCGGTAAGCTTCGTGAGCGCATGGCTCTTCACCTTCGGAATGCTCACCACGAGGTCCGCCTCCGCCACGGGCCGCGCGAGCGTGAAGCTGAATCCGTTCGCCTCCATGCTGCACGCACCTGCCTGCTCGAAAGACACGAACGGCACCTCCTCCTCGCGGCAGACGTCGCCGATGCCCGTGCGCTCCAGCACGTTCCGCAGGTTCGCCGCGCTCGCGGGGCTGTCCCCGACGGACACGGACGCGCCGCTCGACTTGAGGTGCCGTATGACAAGCCGGAGCAGCGACGGGTGGGTGGTCACCGCCTGTTCGGGCGTGCGGTCGGTGAGCATGTTCGGCTTCACGAGCACGCGTCTGCCCCTGACGGCGGAGGGCTCGAGAAGGCGGCACTCCCCGATAAGCCGCCCGAACGCGGGGGCGAGGGAGTCCGCGTAGTCCGCGCACCGCACCACGCGCACTGCGCGCGGCGACGGTGGCTGCCTGCTGGCGGGATTCTCGTCCATGCTGCGGCGCTCGTGCCGGTTCATGCGGACTGCGTGTCGCGCCTGAAGGCGGAGAAGAGGCGCTCGGACGCCTTTTCGAGGCGGTGGCGCAGGAACTCGCCGAAGAAGGGGAGGCGCAGCGGGGCGGAGCGCACGACCTCTGCCGTCTCGTCGCGTATCTCGTCCCAGACCTGCCGCAGGTTGTCGTGCTTGCCGAGCGCTATCGTGCGGCTGTACTCGGTCGCGAATATCGTGTCCACGTTCGCGGCGAGGCGGTGGCGCTTCGAGCGGACCGCTATGCGCGTCGCGAAGAAGCCGAACGCCGCCGTCAGCACGGCGGCGCCGGCGAACGCCGCGCATGGCACGAGGCGTCCGTCGAACTTCGGCAGCAGCGCGTGCCACGCGGCGAATCCGACAGCGGCGGACATGACGCCCCAGACCGCGGACGCCGCGACGGCGAACGACGCGATGCGGCGCGCGGCGTGGTTTACGACGCACATGCGGATCGACAGCCCGAGGAAGTCCGAGAGCGACTGCGAGAAGACGTTGTCCCTGCGGCGCGCCGCGGCATCGCGCACGACGGAGAGGAACTCCTCGCGGTGGCGGTCGAAGTCCGTGAGGTCTATTCCGCCGACGTTCTCGCGCTTCGGCCCGGAGTAGATGGTCCATATCTTCGGAAGGTCCTTCGTGTGCAGAACCCGCGCGAGGTTCCAGCAGACGGTTCCGTAGGTGCGCGCGAAGTCGTACATCCCGGAGAAGGCGTCGCACTTGTTGAGGAGGACCCTGAGCTTGAACTGGACGCCCGAGAGGCACTTCGCGAAGACGTTGACTGTCTCGCCCGTCGTGCCCGGCTTGTCGGGGTCGAGCAGGTAGAACACCATGTCGCACAGCTCCGCGAAGACGCGCACCACGCCCTCGAAGTCGTAGGAGCGGTTCACGGTGTGCTCTGCGGAGTCGATCATTCCGGGGGTGTCGATGAGCGTGACGGACTTCAGCAGCTCGTACGGACGCACCTTCACGCAGAGCCGGTGGAGGAAGTCGCCGCCGAAGAGCTTCAGCCCCGCGAACTCAGCCGGCAGGCGCGCGAGCGCGGCGGGTCCGCACACGTCCTCCGGCGTCTGCCCGTACATGATGACGGTGAACCCGTCGTCCGTCGGTGCGAGGCCCACGTCCTGCACGCGCTCCTCGCCGAGGAGCCAGTTGATGATGGACGACTTCCCGGAGGAGTGGTTCCCGAGGAAGACCATGCAGGGCGTCCCCCCGCCCGTCACGACGGGGCGCCTGAGCTTGTAGTAGTATCTGCCCGCGAGCGGGGCGAAGCGCGCGTACGCCTTCTGCGCCTCCTGCTCGAACATTCCTGCGTCTGCGTTCTTCTCCATTCTCTTCACCTTTCCGTATGCCGTAATTCTACCAAATCGCGCTCTTCAGCGCAATAGCGGGTTTTTTGCTATAATATACTGGTTATGGCAGAAAAGATAAGTTTCGAGGCGCCGAGGGGGATGCGGGATTTCTATCCCGAGGACATGCTCTGGCGCAACAAGGTGTTCGACGCGTTCCGCGCCGCGGGCGAGGCCGCAGGCTTCGAGCCGTACGACTCGTGCGTCGTGGAGAGCTACGAGCTTCTCGCGCGCAAGGCGGGCGAGGAGGTCGGAGAGCAGATATACCACTTCTTCGACAAGTCCGAGCGCCACATCGCGCTCCGCGCCGAGATGACGCCGACGCTCGCGCGCATGGTCGCGCAGCGCCAGAAGGAGCTGTCGTTCCCGATCAAGTGGACGACGATCGCGCAGTGCTTCCGCTACGAGCGGATGACGAAGGGCCGCAAGCGCGAGCACTACCAGTGGAACGTCGACATCATCGGCGAGGACTCGATCCTCGCGGAGGTCGAGGTCATCGGCGCGGCGTGCGACGCGCTGAGGCGCATGGGGCTCACGTCCGCGGACTTCAAGGTCCACGTCTCGTCGCGCAAGTTCCTCGGCGAGCTTCTCGCGAAGAGCGGAATCGCCGCCGACAAGCACGCGCAGGTGTTCCTCGCGCTCGACAAGCGCGGCAAGATGCCCGACTCGGAGATCGCGGCGATGCTGAAGGACGGGGGTCTTACCGACGCCGAGGTCGAGGCGACCTTCGGCATCATGGAGACCAAGTCGTACGAGGCGTGCCCGGAGCTCGTGGAGCTCTTCCGCCTCGCGGGGATAGCGGGCTTCGCGGACTGCCTCGAGTTCGACATCGGCGTCATAAGGGGCCTCAGCTACTACACGGGCGTCGTGTTCGAGTGCTTCGACACGAAGGGCGAGTTCCGCGCCATCTTCGGCGGCGGCAGGTACGACAACCTGCTCACAACGATAGGCGGCGAGCCGACGAGCGCCGTGGGGCTCGGATTCGGCGACGTAGTCGTCACGGAGCTCCTCAAGTCGCGCCTCGGCGCGGACGCCGCGAAGGCGAAGAAAGGCATCGCGGTCGGGTTCATGTTCCCGGAGCAGCGTGACGCGGCTGTCGCGCTCGCGGCGAAGCTCAG
>JAFPDR010000049.1 GCA_017389885.1 Kiritimatiellia bacterium | reverse complement strand
CATGTCCGCCGCGCCGAGCCCCTCGGTCGTCGGCGCGACGAGTCCGACGGTCGGCTCGCGCAGCGTCGCGTGGAAGTCGTCGAAGTCGAACGTGCCCGCGTTGCAGCGGAACAGCGTCGGCATGTACTCGACGTACGCCGCTCCCTCGACGAGCTTGACGTAGCAGTGCCTCTCGGACCAGCCCGTGTCCTTGCCGAAGGATATGTTGGCGGAGGCGAGCGTGTCGCCGGACGAGCTCTTGACGTTGATCATCACGCGGGCGTCGTACCAGGACTCGCTCCCCTTGACGAGTCCGGATACGCGTCCGCGCATTGAAAAGTCTATCTGGTCGTAGGCCGCGAGGTTCTTCGGCAGGTCGAATCGCCTGTAGACCATCGGCATCTCCCCGGCCGTCGTCTGCACGAGGCGGAGGAAGTGGTTGCCGTTCTCCTCGAGAGCCTCGCCGGCGCCTCCCCATCCATACGGGCGACCGCCCGACTGCGTCTCCATGTCGCCGTTCGCAATGAGGTCCGCCCCGGCCGCGCGCTGCACCGCGAAAAGCGATGCGCACGCAAGAGCGATTCCCGCGACTGCATGAAGTCTGCGATTCCCCCCGATCCTGCCGACCTGTGTCTTCATTGAGCGCTCCTTTGAGTGATTATGATGCCGATATCATAGCATCCCATAATCGGGGAGCGACAAAAAATGCGCAAAAAATCTACCGCTTGTTTTGCGCAGAGATTTCGCGCGCGCGCCATTCGGTCATGGAGACCCCCATGCGCTTGCGGAAGAACGCGCGCAGAGCGGACGCGGAGCCGAAGCCGCACGCGTCCGCGAGGTAACCGATGTTCACGTGCGCGCGCCGGAGCTGCACGAGAAGCGCGTCGAGCCTGACGGACGCGATGCGCTCGTGGATCGTCGAGCCAGTCGCCGCGCGGAAGCGCTGCTCCCCGAGGCGGCGCGAGCAGCCCATCTCGCGGACTACGTCCTTCACGCCGATGCGCGAGACGGCGTTGGCCTGGATGAACGCCTCCGCGCGCTCGACCGCGGCCTGGTCCATCGAACGCCTCGGCGCGAATGTCGAGCCGCGGCGCATTATGCCGGAGACGCCGTACTCGAGCGACTCGCCACGCGACTTAGGCGATGCCATGCGCCGCGCGAGCGCCTCTCCGCAGAGCCAGCCGCCCATCTCGAAGTCCGGCTGGACGCTTGTAAGCGAGACCGAGCCTCCGAGGCACAGCGTCTCGTCGTTGTCCACCCCTATGACGCCGACCGCGTCCGGCACGCGCAGCCCGAGCTGCTCTGCGGCGAGCATCACCTCGTTCGCGAGCCTGTCGCAGACGGCGAATACGCGGCACGGAAGCTTCACCTTGCCGAGCATGCGCTTGATGTCGGGAAGCGACACGGACGGATCGTCGAAGCTGAAGTCGACGCGGACGATCCGGCAGGAGCGCCCGCGTCGCGACAGATACGCGGAGAACGGGCGGGCGCGGTTCTCGGACCACGGCTCGCCCTTCGCCGCGACGCAGAGGTACGTGCCGGGGTTGAGGCGCAGCATCTCCTCAGCGGCGAGCTCGCCGATGCGCGCGTGGTCCGCGCCAACCAGCGAAGCGGTGCGCGGCACGATCTTCCACGTGGCGCAGTCGAACCAGACGGTCGGCAGCAGCCTGGGCGCGAGATCGCGGAGTCCCTCCGTGTAGTTGGCGAAAAGCCCTGCCGGACGGAACTCCGCGACGAGCCTGCGCAGGCGGCGCGGCTCGCGCGCGGCCGCAGTGCGGGGGACGAAGACGAGCCTCCACCTGTGGCTGCGCGCGAATCTCGTGAAGCCGCGGAGCATGAGCGCGGCGTACCACGGATTCGCGCTGTCGTGATAGACGAGTATGTTCTTCACCGCACGATGCGGTAGGTTCCGGCGGCGTAGCGCTTCGCCACGGATTCGCCCGGAATGGTGACGTCAGCGGTAGCCCCCTCGGGGACGGTGAACTCCCATATCCACATTTCGCCGTCGTAGCGCCACGCGCTCTTGACGAGTCCGAACGCCGTCCTGTACTCGGCCTTCACGTAGCCGAGGCGGCGGTCGGGCTTGGGGGACATGACGATGTTCCTGAAGCCGGGCTCCTTGGGGTCTGCGGCGATTCCGGCGGCGTCCTTGTAGATCCACGCGAGGACCGCGCCGTAGGCGTAGTGGTTGAAGCTGTTCATCCCGACCGGACCGAAGCCCTTCTCCTTTGTGTAGCTGTTCCAGCGCTCCCAGATCGTCGTCGCGCCCTGGTCGACGGAGTAGAGCCACGACGGGTTCTTGTGCTGGAGGAGGAGCGAATAGGCGATGTCGGACATTCCGTTCGCGCTGAGCGTCTCCATCAGGATCGACGTCCCGAGGAAGCCGGTCTGAAGGCAGTCTCCGTGATCCGCGAAGTTCTTCCTGAGGGCCCCGATAGTCTTCGCCTTCGCCTCGCCCTCCACGAACTTGAACTTGAGCGCGAAGACGGCCGGCGTCTGCAGGGCGCGCAGCGGCTTCGCGACGAGTCCGTCGGACTCGAAGAAGGTTTCCGTGATGTACTTCCTCGCCTGCGCCGCCATCGTGGCGTACTTGTCCGCGTCCCTGCCGATCGCCGCGGCCATGTCCTTCATCATGAGCGCGTCCCAGTACCAGTAGCAGGCGTAGAGGTAGTTCCAGTAGAGGATCGCCTCGGGACGGAGCTTGCCGTCCTTCCACGCTCCCCCGCCGCAGCTCTCGAGGTCCTCGTAGCTTAGCCAGTCAGCCCACTGGTAGCCGCCGTTCTCGCCCTTGGTCGCCTCGTACTCTCCCTTCGTCTCCGCGAGGCGCGCGAGGTACTTCTCCATGGCGTCCCAGTTCTCCTCGACGATCTTCGTGTCCGCAAACTGCTTCCAGACCTGATACGGAACTATCACGCCGGCGTCGGCCCACCCAAGGCGCATCGGCTCGTTTCCGTACTGCGCGAACGGCGCTACGCCCGGGAAGCCGCCGCGCGGATCCTGCGTGTCGCGTATGTCGCGCGTGAACTTGTGGAAGAACGTGGAAGTGTCGGCGTTGAACGCGCCGGCCTCGGTGAACACCTGCGTGTCGGCCATCCAGCCGAGGCGCTCGTTGCGCTGCGGGCAGTCCGTCGGGACGGAGAGGTAGTTCGAGAGCTGCCCCCAGTAGACGTTGGAGATTAGCTTGTTGACGTCCTCTACGCCGGTCTCGATCTTCCCGATCTCCATGTCCTTCCTGATAGAAGTGACCGGGATGGAGGCGACGGCCTTGATCTCCACGTCTGCCGTCGCGGTGACGGAGATGTAGCGGTAGCCGAAGAACGTGTGCGTCGGGAAGTAGAACGCGGGCTCGTCGCCCTTCGGCGCGCCGAAGGTGTAGACGGCGCGCATTCCCTTCGTCGGGATGCGCAGGTTCTCGCGGTAGACGCTTCCCGCGGGGCCGTCGTTGCCGCGCGAGCGCTCGCCGTTCCCGTCGTTGAGCATCTCCGCGGGAAGGCACGTCAGCGTCGTCCCCTCGGCGGCCTTGAACACGAACGCCGGGACGCCAGCGCAGTTCTGCCCGAAGTCGACTACGAGCGTCTCGCCCGCCGCAAGCGTGCAGCCGACGAGCTCCGGCTTGCCGTCGGCGACCTCGATG